>NZ_LHPH01000030.1:0-103485 GCF_001298125.1 Pseudoalteromonas porphyrae
CTATAAGCTCTCTGAAGGGCCGTTGGAGACTACAACGTTGATAGGCAAGGTGTGGAAGCATAGTGATATGTTAAGCTAACTTGTACTAATTACCCGTGAGGCTTAACCATACAACGCCAAACGCGTTTTATGTGACTGTTTAAGCGCAAGAAGTTAAGATTGTAGGTCGTGATTTATCGCGACAACTAAAGTAGATTTACTAACAGCTGTAAGCGATAAGCTTAAAGTTGTAAGAAGACAATTATCAGCATTTTCAAATTTTAGTTAGTGCGTAGAGATACGAACTGACACCCAATTTGCTTGGTGACAATAGCGTTTTGGACCCACCTGATCCCATGCCGAACTCAGTAGTGAAACGAAACAGCGCCGATGATAGTGTAGCATTTGTTATGTGAAAGTAGGTCATCGCCAGGCTCCAAATAAAGAAAGCCCGACTCATAGAGTCGGGCTTTTTTACGTCTGCAGGAAAGTGAAAAAGTGAGCAAGGTGCAAGGTGGTCAATGTCGCTCAGGCGTTCATCTGAAAGCAATACACCCCCATATATCGGTTGTCGCGATAAATCACGACCTACACTGAGTGAACTCAAATAGTGTGTGTAATACCAATCTGCATAAATATTTGAACAATTTAACGAATTAAATCACGCTATAACGTCGTTAAAAATTTTTATTTAGAACAACTAGATACAAAAAAATTTTGCCTAGTTATAGCGCAATTTTCTTGTTATTAAATAGACCCCATATCTATCCAGATTGGTATAAGAAAGCTTATTTATATCCGTTAGGGTTATTGTTTTGCCAGCGCCACGCGTCTTGCATCATTACCTCTAGTCCACGTTCTGCTTGCCAATTAAGCTCAGTGAGTGCTTTTTCAGGTGCAGCATAACAAGATGCTATATCACCAGGGCGGCGTGGAGACACTTGATAGGGAACTTCTTTTCCACAGGCTTTACTGAACGCATTGAGCATTTGTAGTACAGAGTAACCATTACCTGTACCAAGGTTGTATACATGTGCACCAGTATCTTGATTAATTTTATTCAATGCTTTTAAATGGCCAAGAGCTAAGTCAACAACATGAATATAATCGCGTACACCAGTACCATCAACGGTGTCATAATCATCACCAAATACGCCTAACTGTTTTAATTTACCAACAGCAACTTGTGAAATATAAGGGAGTAGATTGTTTGGGATACCATTAGGGTCTTCGCCAATCAGACCAGATTCATGTGCGCCAACGGGGTTGAAGTAACGCAGTATAGCAAAAGCGAAGCGTTCATCTGATTTTGCTATATCTTGCAGCATCATTTCCACCATGAGTTTTGATGTACCGTATGGATTTGTTGTGCCACCTACTGGGAAATCTTCACGAATAGGTAAGCTCGCTGGATCACCATATACTGTTGCGGATGAGCTAAAGACGAGTTTAAAAACATCAGCATCTCGCATAGCATCTACAAGGGTAAGTGTACCTTGCACATTATTTTGATAATACTCGATAGGCTTTACTACAGATTCACCTACAGCTTTCAGTCCTGCAAAGTGAATAACACTCTTAATAGTATGCTTTGAAAACACATTAGCTAAAAACGCCTCATCGAGAATGTCACCTTGATAAAAAGTGATCTCTTTACCTGTTATGTTTTTTACTCTTGTAAGCGATTCTTTTGACGAGTTGCTTAAATTATCAATGACGACGACGTCATTACCCTGCTGTAGAAGCTCTAATACTGTGTGCGAGCCAATATACCCAGCACCACCTGTTACTAAAATTGTCATGTAATCTCCATATAGGGCAAGCTTTTAAGTTGACGTAATTCCATCATATATAGTGATGAATTGCATGCGCTATCGTTAAATTTAGTCCGTTTATTTGATATGTATATCTTTTTGGCGAATAGAGGTATATTTGATTACATAATTGATGTAAATGATAACAACTTAATGTGCATATATTAAGCTATAGTTAAGTCGTTACTGCTAGTATCTTACTTATATTTGGTTAGTTACCTATTGGAGAAAATTATGAATATGGTCAAAAAAATTGCACTTACTTTCTTAGTCGCATTACCTGTGTTTGCCCAAGCAGGTGAGGCCGTAGTTAAGTGGCAAGATTTTAATGATTATCGTGATGTTCGTCCATCAAATGAAGTGAGAGGGTCTTTTCATAAACGCGTAGCATCGAGTTTTGAAAAGCATTTTACTAAGCTCGCCGAAAATTTACCTGAAGGCTATAAGTTTAATGTAGAAGTAACGGAGCTAGATTTAGCCGGAGATGTTCGTTTTGGTGGTATGAATGAGTTACGTATTATAAAACCTATCTACTTTCCACGTATTGAATTTACATACTCTGTGACAGATAAAAATGGAAAGATTTTGACTGAAAGTGACAAAGTATCGTTAAAAGATATGGGTTTTATGGATAAAATTAAAATGGGCCGTGATGATGCATTTTATTACGATAAGCGTTTGCTAACAGATTGGTTTAAAAAAGAATTAATTCCAGCAGTTGTGCCTCAATAAGTAAATTTAAAAGGCACGAATATTCAAGTATTAGTGCCTTTAGTTATTATTTAAACGTTGTTAATAATTGCAATATTTGTTGTAATTTAATCACGGTTGTTTTTAATTTTTCTTCACTAAAGCCATCGCTACTTAAGCTTTCGACATCGGCTGCAACATCAAGTACGTATGGTTTGAAGCGCTTAGCTTCAAAATCAAAGCCTGCATCGGCTGGGAAGAGAGCCTTAAATTTACCGTGGCCTTGTTGTTGAAGCTCATCTAATTTTTTATCGGCATCAAGTGATTGACGATAAACAACTTTTAAGTTTTCATTTAGTTGCTCAATAATTGAATCCATTTTTTTCCTAAAGCTTTAAACTGCGATGCCGATATATTACGTGGATTGCATATAAAAGTCAGGTATTGAACTATGAATATATCAGGTGGAAGTTTACCAGCCATGAGTGGCACAGCACAAAGCGGCGAAGTATACAGCGCTGCTTTAGCTAAAAAGCAGCAACAAGCTGATGGCGCCGCTGCATTAGCCTTAATTGAAGGTGCAGCAAGCTCTAGTGCAGCACAAACGCCTACTAAGTCGGTTACAGCATCACTGGGTAATAACGTAAACGTATACGTATAGACTCTACGTTCATGTAAGCTTGAGATCGATAGGGGTTTTACTTTGTTGTCCACCGATCTCGCGCACCAGTTTGGGCACTAAAAAACCAGGTAATGCGAGTAGCATTTCGCCCACAATTTTGCGTGCCTGCTCCTCTTTGATATCAAAATGACTCGCACCTTCAACTTTGTCTAACAGGTATAAGTAGTAAGGTAGTACATCGGCATCAAATAATGCTTCGCTTAAATCAATTTGAGCCCGAGCGCTATCATTTACATCTTTTAAAATCACCGCTTGATTGAGTAATGTAACACCTGCTTTTTTTAACTTTTGCATAGCCGCTTTGAATTCATTATCGATCTCGTTGGCATGATTAATATGATTGATAAATATAATCTTTAGCGGTGAGTCAGCCAAGCGCTGGCATAGTTCATCAGTAACCCGAGATGGGATCACAACAGGTAAACGGCTGTGAATTCGCATCCGCTTAATTTGTGGTAATTGTTCAAGTTCATCCATAAACCAACTAATCGCATCGTCTTTGGCCATTAATGGATCACCACCACTTAAAATCACCTCGTTAATATTCGTGTCCGATTTAATGTAATCGAGTGCATCAATTAAACTGCGTTTGTTTAGTTGGTTCTCTTGATACGGAAAGTGGCGACGAAAACAGTAACGGCAATTTACAGCACAGCCTGTTTTAAACATCACTAAAACACGAGAACGATACTTGTGTAATAGCCCAGGTTGTTTGTTATCTTGTTCTTCTAAGGGATCTTTATTGAAGCCTGTTTTTGCAATGAATTCTTGGTGGCGTGGCATGACTTGTAATAAAAGAGGGTCATTTACATCACCATGGCGCATTTTTTTTATAAAAGGGACAGGCACACGAACAGGGAATAAACTGCGAGCTTTTATGTCGTTTTCATGGACTTGGCTTGATAAGCCAAGCATTTCTAATAGTACTTTTGGGCAAGTAACGACATTTGCTAATTCTTTTTGCCAGTTTTTATGCAAATTTGCTTCATTTCTTTGTATCATTGGCACGTAAATTACTCGAAAAATTATTAGATAGAGGAAACGATGGCGAATTATAGCACCAACGAGTTCAAGGGCGGCCTAAAAATTATGATGGACGGCGAGCCTTGCAGTATCTTAGAAAATGAAATGGTAAAACCTGGTAAAGGCCAAGCGTTTAACCGTGTTCGTATTCGTAAGCTTATTTCAGGTAAAGTACTTGAAAAAACCTTTAAATCGGGTGAGTCAGTTGAAGGTGCTGATGTAATGGATACCGATCTTGCGTATCTTTACACTGATGGTGAGTTTTGGCATTTCATGAACAACGAAACATTTGAGCAAATTGCTGCAGATGAAAAAGCACTTGGCGATACTGTTAAGTGGTTAGTTGAAAATGACGTATGTACTATTACGTTATGGAATGGCAGCCCAATTGCTGTTGCTGCGCCTAATTTTGTAGAGCTTGAGATCACAGAAACAGATCCTGGCCTTAAGGGTGATACGGCGGGTACTGGTGGTAAACCAGCGACCTTAAGCACTGGCGCAGTCGTACGTGTTCCTTTATTCGTGCAAATTGGTGAAGTTATTAAAGTAGACACTCGTAACGGTGAATACGTAAGCCGTGTTAAGTAAGCTTTAAAAATACGACTTAACTAAATCCTGGCTTTAAGCTGGGATTTTTTTTGGAGAAAATATGTCAATCGATCTTTGGCAGCCAAGCGCACAAGTAAATACTTTGGCGCAACGAGCTACAATCTTACGAGCTATTCGTGAGTTTTTTTATCAGCGTCAGGTGATGGAGGTTGAGACACCTAGTTTAAGTAGTGCAAGTGTTACCGACGTGCATTTAGCGAGTTTCAAAACACAATTTATTGGTCCAGGATACGCGCAAGGTTTACCTTTGTATTTACAAACATCCCCAGAATTTGCCATGAAGCGTTTATTGGCTGCGGGCAGCGGCGCGATTTATCAAATCTGTAAAGCATTTCGTAATGAAGAAGCTGGCAATCATCATAACCCAGAATTTACTATGCTTGAGTGGTATCGACCGGGGTTTGATGAATTTTCCTTAATGGACGAAATGGATGAGCTGATACAGTTAATTTTAAATGTGCAGCCTGCAAAACGTTTAACCTATCAACAGGTTTTTGAGCAAGCGCTAGGGATCGACCCGCTAACAGCTACAATTGCACAACTGCAAAACATTGCCTGCGAGCAGGGCTTTGCCGATATAGCTAAGCATGAAACGCATCGCGATACATTATTGCAGTTATTGTTTTGTATGAAAGTAGAGCCGACTATAGGCCAAGATAAACCGTGTTTTGTGTATCACTTTCCCGCATCACAAGCTGCGCTGGCGAGTATTTGTGAGCATGATACAAGAGTTGCTGGGCGGTTTGAGCTTTATTATCAGAACATGGAGCTTGCAAACGGCTTTAATGAGCTTACAAACGCACAGGAGCAAGCAAAGCGCTTTAATGATGACAATGTGTACCGTAATGCAAATAACTTAACTGCGGTGCCTATAGACACGCGTTTAATTGCCGCGCTTGAGCATGGCTTGCCACAATGTGCCGGTGTCGCATTAGGAATTGATAGATTAGTGATGCTAGCGACAGATAAAAATAGCATCAAAGAAGTTATCGCGTTTGATGTTGAAAGAGCGTGACTAGTAAGGTAGCTAGGTACTAGAAAGTTCTAGAGCCTAGCTACCTAGGGCGTGTTGACCTTTCGTGATTAATTTTGCAGCAGTCTATTTGGTATTTAGGCAAGGCAGCGCCTATGCAGTGTGGTTGTTCCCCATAAATAGGCGATAACGCAGTATAAATGCCAAACATGCGCTGCCCAAAGGGTTCTTCCTAGGGGCGATTGACTCTTTGTTACCTACACGGATGTAGGTAAGGGGCGTGAGCAGGACGCGGAAGCTTTGCTCGGTTTTTACTTAGCCCGCTAGGTTACAAACCTCGCGCCGCGATTAAATCGCCCCTAGATTGAACAAATTTCTTACGGGCCCAAGCGCGGATTGACCATTGGTCGGCCTCATATCCAGCAGTAAAGTTCACTAAGTTAACATTGGGCGCTTGTGAATTGTGACTATCAGAAAAGTAATAGTCGTCTTTACCTTCAATACCTACCGTAGCAAATAACTCATCAGTAAAGTTATAACGAGCGGTAAATGCGTACTGGTATTTAGGTGCTTGAGCTTGCTCACGACCGTCTTGATCTAATGGAGGTGAATAGAGGCTTGTTCTAGCTACATAATCATTAATCTTAGTATCTAAATAACCAACACTACCAGTAAAAAATAAATCATCGGTTAGCTGGTAGCTGCCTTCAATTTCTAGACCGTAGTTCTCACCAGATCCTGCATTATCAAAATAGCTAGTAAAGTTTTGACCTTCTACCAACCAAGACTTTAATTGCATGTCTTCACGGTACATATAAAATGCCGCTAAGCGCAGTACAAATTTGTCATCCAATGAGCTGCCTTTAACGCCGAACTCGGCATTCCATAAGTACTCAGGATCAAAAGTTGTGTGTTGTTGAAAAAAGTCAGCGCCGAGGCCGAACTCTTGTGCTTTGGCGAGGGCTTCAGAGTTAATGCCGCCAGCTTTGTAGCCGCGAGTAATACTTGTGTAGATCATTGTTCGATCAATTACTTGATATTCAAGGGCTACTTTACCACCGACCATTACATCATCACTACTCACAATAAACCCATTACTGTCACTGTAATCACTACTGTGCTCTTCAACACGTAGACCAGTAATCAATGTTGTTTTAGCATTTATTGGAGTGGCTAATTGACCATAAACAGCAACATTACTAACTTCATAAGTAGAATTAAATAAAGCTAAATCAGAATTTTCTATGCGTTGACGATCAAGCCCTACATTACGGTTTTGATAATAGATTCCGGTAATCCAGTCTTGGGCTTTTCCATTAAATTGCAGCTCTGCCGTTTTATCTTTGCGATCACGATAGTATGCATCTTTGTAGCTATAACTTTGCTCATGTAAACCTGCACCACATAATTTTGGCTTACTGGTATCATTACATACCCAGTCTTCATCAAAGCTATATAGTAATTCACTGTCTATGCCTGATAAGTTTAAGCTCACATCAAATAGATCAAAACCGGTATAAATATTGGCAAGCCCTACAGCAATACTTTCTTGGTTATCTTGTCCTGGGCTATCCGCTACACTATTACGGCTATTATCAAGGGTAAATGCGTCATAGCCATTGTTAATATCAATATAGTGAACGCTTAATTCAGTACGTAAATGATCGCTTAATTGGCTGTGTAGCTTAAAGCGGCTGATCATTTCATCTTGTTGTTGTGTTGGCTTACCTAAATACTCATTATCCATAAAGCCATCAGATTCACGTTGGTAAATACTGGCGCGTACCGCAGTGCTGTCAGTAATACCAATGCCGGCAGCAATACCTGCTTCGTAGCTATTATAGTTACCAGCACCTAGTTGAACCTTTACGCTAGGATCAAATGTAGGATCAGCTGATTCCATTTGGATCATCCCACCCAAACCATCAGCACCAAAGCGTGTACCTTGTGGGCCGCGATAAATTTCAATTTGGTTTACATCAAAAAGTAATGAGCTGCCACCAAGGCCTGAATAGTTAATGCCATCAATCACTAAACCAACCGATGGGTTAATTGGATCAACGAATTGTGAGCGCAGACCAACCCCACGAATTTGGATAAAGCGTCCGCGAGATGCACCAGATGAAAAGTTAACATTAGCGGCACTGGCCAACATTTCATCTAAAAAGTTAGCGCCTCGGTCATTAATTTCTTGCTGGCTAAATAAACTGGCGCTGGCACTGAGGGTTTGAATGCTTTCTTTTTGAAAGTCCCCAGTAACAAGTATTTTTTCAAGATCAGTATCTTCAGCAAAAGCTGGGGCGCTTAATAAAGGTAGTAGCGCAGCGGTAATTAAAGACAGACGTAGTTTCATTCGGTTGCTTAACTCCATTTCAGGGACTTGTATGATAACAACTATTCTCATTAAAGTCGTTATTCAACTTTTGGGTGTCTATATGTTATAAACGCGCACAGTATACATAATTAGGATTACGAATATGACATTTAAAGTAGACTTTAAAGTGCGCGACTATGAATGTGATTTACAGGGTATAGTAAACAACAGTGTTTATTTTAATTATTTAGAGCATGCTCGCCATGAATTTTTATACGCCAACGGCATTGATTTCGCGCAGCTTGCCCGAGATAAAATTAATTTAGTGGTTATGCGTAGTGAGATAGACTATAAACAGTCTTTAGTGCCTGGCGATGAGTTTTATGTTGCTGTAGAGCCGGAGCGTATTAGCAGATTAAAATTCGGATTTAGGCAAACCGTGATACGTAAAAGTGATGATAAAGTCATGCTTAAAGCATTAGTAATAGGAACTAGTGTCAACGAGCAAGGGCGACCATTTTTACCAGAGCAAGTTAATCAGCTATTTAAAAGTGAATAATTCATTAGTGCGAATGTTTTTTACTATCTTAGAACAATTTTTTACATTTAAAACATGCATTATTAACGGTAAAAACTGTTAATTATTGTTACTATGTGTTGATTGAATTTTAGGTTAAGAATCACATGAAATTAGCAGCAATACCGATGCTTGTTATCGGTTTTTGTATTGGCTGCTCATCGACAGGGACAGTCACAAGTGAGCAATTGAAATACACTAAGTGGCAACTATCACATGTTGATGGTTTAGCGATCCCGACATCTTACACTGCATCATTAAGTTTTATTGAAGCGTTGCAAGTCAATGGTTTTGCGGGTTGCAATAAATTTTTTGGCGAAGGCTTGCTGGATGATAATCATTTAACGGTTAATAAGTTAGGCATGACCCGAAAATCATGTGGTGATGAGTTAGATGCGTTTGAGCAGCAATTTTTAAATGCGTTGAAGCAGGGTGTGCCGTTACAAATCCAAAATCAACAATTAGTTTTAAATGGCGAACAGACATTTGCGTTTATTCCTGCAAGTTAACCCCTTGCAGGCTAATTACATCTGACGTACACTCGTCAGCGAACAATATATAGAATTTTTACTTGTCGGAGTGCCTTGAGTTTTAGCTCAAAGGCTGAGATCGCGAAAGCGGGATCCGTGAACCTGATCAGGCTAACACCTGCGTAGGGAACAAGCTGCCATAAACGGGTGCTTGTGCGCCTGTTTGGCGTATAAGTACTCTGGCTGCCAAAGTTGGTAGTGCTTTTTTGTAACACCAATCTACGATCCATGTAGCATTTGCTACTCTCTATTGCATTGCAATATCTGACGAGACAACCCTTTAGCAATGAGGTAAGTCATGTCAAATACATCAAATAAACCGTCTCGCCGCGAAACCCGTGCGGCTGCATCAGATTATATTTATAACCTTACTGGGCAACCTTTTCCAAGTTCACACAAAGTGTATGTACAAGGTACCCAAGAGAATGTACGCGTTGGTATGCGAGAAATTACGTTAAGCGATACTTTCATTGGTGGCACTGATGAAAACCCAGTGTACGAGTCAAATGCACCACTGCGTGTTTATGATACATCGGGCCCATACACAGACCCAGATTTCACTCTTGATGTGCGAAAAGGCCTTGATAAATATCGTGAGCAGTGGATTGAAAGCCGTGATGATACCGAGGTGTTGGAATCAGTCACGTCGCAATTTTCGCAGCAACGTATGGCTGACGAAGGTCTTGACCACATTCGTTTTGAACACTTACCTAAAATTCGTCGCGCTAAAGCGGGTAAAAACGTCACGCAAATGCATTATGCTCGCCAAGGTATTATCACACCAGAAATGGAATATGTCGCAGTACGCGAAAATATGGGTCGTGCGCAAATCCAAAAAGAGTTATTAGCGCAGCAGCATAAAGGTGAATCGTTTGGCGCGAGCATTCCTGAGTTTATTACTCCTGAATTTGTGCGTGATGAAATTGCTCGCGGACGTGCGATTTTACCAAACAATATTAACCACCCTGAAACCGAGCCGATGATAGTAGGGCGTAACTTTTTAGTGAAAGTAAACGCAAATATAGGTAATTCATCAGTAAGTTCATCTATCGAAGAAGAAGTTGAAAAAATGGTGTGGTCAACCCGTTGGGGCGCTGACACCGTAATGGATTTATCAACAGGGCGTTATATTCACGAAACCCGTGAGTGGGTAGTACGTAACTCGCCTGTACCAATTGGTACCGTACCAATTTATCAAGCACTTGAAAAAGTAAATGGTGTAGCAGAAGACCTAACATGGGAAATCTTCCGCGACACCCTAATTGAACAAGCTGAGCAGGGCGTAGATTACTTTACTATTCACGCTGGTGTTTTACTACGCTATGTACCTATGACGGCAAAGCGTGTTACCGGTATTGTATCGCGTGGTGGTTCAATTATGGCTAAGTGGTGTTTAGCGCACCATAAAGAAAACTTTCTTTATACGCATTTTGAAGATATCTGCGAGATTTTAAAGCAATACGATGTGTGTTTCTCATTAGGTGATGGCCTGCGTCCGGGGTCAATTGCTGATGCCAACGATGATGCACAATTTAGTGAATTGCGCACACTTGGTGAGCTGACAAAAATAGCATGGAAGCACGACGTACAAGTCTTTATTGAAGGTCCAGGCCATGTGCCAATGCACATGATCAAAGAAAACATGGAAGAGCAACTTAAGCATTGTGATGAAGCGCCATTTTATACGCTTGGCCCGCTTACAACTGACATTGCACCAGGTTATGACCATATTACCTCCGGTATTGGTGCGGCACAAATTGCATGGTATGGCTGTGCAATGTTGTGTTATGTAACACCCAAAGAGCATTTAGGTCTGCCAAATAAAGAAGACGTAAAAGAAGGGCTGATCACTTATAAAATAGCGGCCCATGCTGCAGATTTAGCAAAAGGTCACCCGGGAGCACAAGAGCGTGATAATGCATTGTCAAAAGCGCGTTTTGAGTTCCGCTGGCATGACCAATTTAATATTGGTTTAGACCCAGTTCGCGCCCGCGAATACCATGATGAAACGCTACCGCAAGAGTCAGGAAAAGTAGCGCATTTTTGCTCTATGTGTGGGCCAAAATTCTGTTCAATGAAAATCACCCAAGAAGTGCGCGAATATGCCAAAGACCTAGAAGCCAGAGGTATCGATCCAAACAATGTTGGTGAGAGTATTGAAATAAAAATGGTTGATGTGGAAGCTGAGATGAAAGCTAAATCTGACGAGTTTAAACAAACTGGCTCAGAGATTTACCATAAAGCGGTTTAAAAGCTAGTTGTAAGCGATAAGCTTTAAGTTGTAAGCAGAGCACCGCTTATGGCTTACAGCTTATAGCTGAGAGGTTATTATGTCTTACAAAATTGCGGTAATAGGTTTTGGTTTAACTGGGCGTTTGGCGGCGCTTGAATTGAGTATGCTGCATCAGGTAACTGTATTTGAAGCGGGTGATGAGCAAGCGCTTGATAGTGCAGGTCGTGTTGCGGCGGCGATGCTTGCACCACTTGCTGAGTCTGTTTTGTGTGAACAAGATTTAGCATTAATGGGGCTTGATTCGATAGCCCGTTGGCCTGCTATTTTAGCGCAGTTAGATGATGAGGTGTTTTTTCAACAGCAGGGCACATTAGTGGTTGCTCATCAGCAAGATAAAGGCGATTTACAAAGCTTTGCTCAGCGCCTAAAACCTTTGCTGGGGCATCAGGCTCATTCACTAACCAGTACACATATTAATGAACTCGAACCTGAGTTATCTGGGCGTTTTAACCAAGGGCTTTATTTACCTTGCGAAGGGCAAATTGATAACCAAGCATTTTATCAGGCAAGTTATAAAACACTACAAGCACGAGGCGTGAGTTTTGAATTTGGTAAAACAATTGATATAAATTCAGAAAGTATACAAGGCGCGTTTGACTATATAATTGATTGTCGAGGGCTTGGGGCAAAAAGCGTCAGTTGTAAATTACGTGGAGTCCGTGGTGAAGTTGCGCGTTTATATGCGCCTGAGGTTAAACTTACTCGGCCCATACGACTAATGCATCCACGTTATCCCATTTATATTGCACCTAAACCTAAGCATGAATATGTTATTGGCGCGACCGAAATTGAATCACAAGATAATGGTCCAGCCACAGTGCGTTCAACGCTTGAGTTATTTTCTGCTGCATACACCGTTCACAGTGGTTTTGCTGAAGCGAGACTGTTAAATATTCAAACTGGTTTACGCCCAGCATTTAGCGATAACCGCCCACAAGTAAGCAAGCAAGGTAAGGTGATCAGCATTAATGGCCTGTATCGCCATGGTTATTTATTAGCGCCAAGTCTAGTGGCTGATGCCGTAGCTAAAATCGAATAAGATGAATAAAACTATGAATATAATGATAAATGGACAGCCATTTGTATTAAGTGATAAGCACACGTTACTCGATGCGCTTAGCCAATTTGGCGCGAAAGAGCCATTTGCAGTGGCATTAAATGGGGTTTTTATCGCGCGTAGCTTATGTGCAGATACACAATTGAATGAAGGTGATAGCCTTGAGTTACTCTCGCCAATTCAAGGGGGATAGTATGAAAGATTGTATCGACGACAGTTTTAATATTTATGGCGAACAGATTAATAGTCGATTATTAATTGGCTCTGCACTGTATCCCTCACCGGCGATTATGGCTGAGTCGATTGAGGCGTCTGGTTCGCAGATTGTCACTGTGTCTTTACGCCGCCAGCAAAGTGCTGCTGCGGGGGATGATTTTTGGCAATTAATAAAAGACACTGGCTTAAAAATATTACCTAACACCGCAGGTTGCCACAGTGTTAAAGAAGCGGTTACATTGGCGCAAATGTGCCGAGAAGTGTTTGCCACCGATTGGATTAAATTAGAGTTAATCGGCGACGAATACAACCTGCAACCCGATCCCTTTGCACTGCTTGAAGCGACTAAAATCCTTTTAGCTGAAGGATTCAAAGTGCTACCGTATTGCACGGATGATTTAGTGCTATGCCAGCGCTTAGCGCAGGCCGGGTGTGAAGTGTTAATGCCATGGGGTGCGCCAATAGGCACAGGTAAAGGGTTGTTAAATCAATATAATTTAAAAACTATTCGAGAACGATTGCCAGAGCTGACTTTAATAGTTGATGCGGGCCTTGGTCTCCCCTCACATGCCTGCCAAGCACTCGAAATGGGGTATGATGCGGTATTATTAAATTCAGCCATTGCGGGGGCGGGTTGTCCTGTCACTATGAGTTGTGCATTTAAAGCTGCGGTTGAAGCTGGACGTTTTGGTTATTTGGCTAAAGCAATGCCTGAAAAAGAGGTTGCGGCTCCCTCAACACCAACAATGGGTATGCCATTTTGGCATCAAGATAAAATTTAGGATAAATGTGTTTATGAAACAGGTTGTTTGGACAATTGCAGGCTCAGATTCAGGTGGCGGTGCAGGTATTCAGGCTGATATTAAAGCGATGCAAAGCTTTGGTGTGCATGGCTGTACAGCAATTACCGCACTCACTGCACAAAATAGTTTAGGCGTTGAAGCACTAAATCCTATTTCTACAGAGGTTATTGAATCGCAGTTACTTGCGCTTGAGCATGATATGAAAGCCGCAGTAATTAAAATCGGCATGTTAGCAAATGTACAGCAAATTCAACTTGTCAGTGAACATATTAAGCATTATCAAAGTACTTGGTCTGTGCCGCCTTTAGTAGTGTATGACCCCGTTGCGATTGCCAGCAGTGGTGATTTACTTACCGAAGAAGACACCGTTAGTGCAATTAAAGAATGTTTATTGCCGCTGGTAGATGTGATCACCCCGAATACGCACGAAACGCAGCTGTTAACGGGTGTGTATTTAATTGGACCAAGCGCCGTAAGAGAAGCCGCAGCAAAGTTACAAAGCTGGGGCGCAAAAGCCGTGGTGATCAAGGGCGGTCATTGGGATTACCCGAGCGGTTATTGTATTGATTATTGTATCGATGGCAGCACCGATGGGGGGAGTGAGTATTGGCTCGGCAATGAAAAAATTCAAACACCACATAGCCATGGGACTGGCTGTAGTATGGCCTCTGTTATTGCGGCGTGTTTAGCAAAACAATACCCCTTAAAAGATGCCTTTATTTTAGCAAAAGCGTATATCAACCAAGGCTTAAAAGCCGCAGTACGTTATGGTGAAGGGATTGGCCCTGTGGCACAAACGTGTTTCCCTGAAAACCTTGATGATTACCCACAAGTGATTGAAGCCGGGAGTTGGCTTGCTGACGAATTAGACTTTGATGCGCCAAATGAATTTACTATGGCTGCTGGTTTTCCTGCTTGTGAGAGCAAACAGCTTGGTTTATATGCTGTTGTTGATACTGTTGATTGGTTAGAGAAATGCCTGGCGCAAGGTATTAAAACCGTCCAGCTAAGAATGAAGCAAGGTACAGAGCGTGAGCTTGATGATGCCGTGGCTGCTGCGGTGATGCTGGGTAAAAAATACGATGGTCATGTATATATAAACGATCACTGGCAGTTAGCAATTAAGCATGGCGCGTACGGTGTACATTTAGGTCAAGAAGATTTGCTTGAGGCTAATTTAGTCGCCATTAAAGAAGCTGGGCTGCGTTTGGGACTTTCGACGCATGGGTTTTATGAAATGCTTCGTGCTCATAATTATCGTCCTAGTTATATGGCGTTTGGGGCAATATACCCAACCACCACTAAAGATATGACAGGGCAAATACAAGGTCTTGAAAAACTAAAACACTTTGTGCCGTTAATGAGCGATTACCCAACAGTGGCGATCGGTGGCATTGATTTAGCACGCGCGAGTGAGGTTGCAGCAACTGGCGTGGGCAGTGTGGCTGTTGTTAGAGCCATTACAGAGGCAAGTGATTATCAACAGGCGATAGCAGAATTACAAATGGCGATTAACAGCGATGGCTGAGGTAATCGAGGGCGCTTTATCTGACAAAGAGCAGTTGCGTTACAGTCGCCATTTAATGCTTAAAGAAGTTGGCCTTGAAGGGCAGTTAAAGCTCAAGGCAGCTCACGTTGTGGTGGTTGGCGCTGGTGGTTTAGGCAGTCCTGCCTTGTTGTATTTAGCTGCTGCTGGCGTTGGCAAGCTTACTTTATTGGATGATGATAACGTTGAGCTTTCAAATTTACAGCGCCAAGTGCTTTATAAAGTAAATCACCTTGGGCAACAGAAAGTCAGTGCGGCGGGTAAAGTACTGAGTAGCTTAAATAATCAAATTACGATTAACACCTTAAACATTCAGCTTAGTGCTGAAAATGCCGAGCAGATTTTTACAGACGCAACCCTAGTGCTTGATTGCAGTGATAACTTTAATACTCGTTATGTGGTTAATCATTTTTGTTTAAAGCTCGCTATCCCTTTGGTTTCTGGTGCAGCAATCGCAACCGATGGACAGCTAATGTGTTTTGATTTTCGTGATCAACACAGCCCATGTTACGGTTGTGTGTTTCCACGAACCGCTGATGAGCAGACGCTTAACTGCAGTAATGCTGGTGTGTTAAGTCCGTTATTAGGTGTGATTGGTTCAATGCAGGCATTATTAGCGGTTAATGTAATTTTAGGTCATCATCAGGGAAGTAAATTTGTTCGCTTTGATGGCTTAGGTTTAGTGCAGCAGCAGTTTAAATTAAGTAAAGCGCCGCAGTGTGCAGAGTGTGGCTGTGAAGAGGCTTGAAATAATAGAACGCGGAATGACTGAATTAGTCTTCCGCGTTTTTATTTAAGATTAATAATTAACAATTAATCTTGGCAAATGGTGTGCCCATACGCGTTACCGTTTCCGGCTTTTGATCATCTAAAATACCTGCTTTATTAGCACCCCAGGCTAAAATAACGGTTGAGCCTAATTTAAAACGGCCCATTTCATCGCCTTTTTTCAAGGTAATGCTGTTGTCACCTGAGGTTGGGTAATTCCAGCTAAAGACATCTTTACCTGCTGGTGGGGTAACTGTACCAGCCCAAATGGTTTCGATGCTGGCAACAATTGTTGCGCCCACTAGTACCATAGCAAGAGGGCCAATTTCAGTATCAAAAATCGCCACTACACGCTCATTACGTGCAAATAAGTTAGGCACATTTTGCGCGGTCAGTGGGTTTACTGAGAATAAATCACCCGGAACGTAAATCATTTTGCTCAAGGTGCCATCAATCGGCATATGAATACGATGATAGTCTTTCGGAGCAAGGTAAATCGTTGCGAACTCGCCACCTAAAAATGGTGCTGTATCCTGCTCAGAGCCACCTAGTAGCGCTTGTAAGCTGTAATCATGTCCTTTAGCTTGAATAAGCTGACCGTCTACGATAGCGCCTAGCTGGCTAATTGCACCATCAACGGGATGAGTAATGATGCTATCATCGGTTGTTAATGGGCGCACACCTTCTTTTAATGGGCGAGTAAAAAACTCATTAAAGGTTTTATAGTGAGCCGGATCGCTATACTGCGCTTCGTTCATATCTATTTTATATTGTTTAATAAACAATTTGATCAAAGTAGTGGTTAATGCACCAGCTTTAGCCGCGGCTAACTTGCCTACCATACGAGATACAAAATGTTTTGGCATTGCGTACTGCATTGCGATTTTGAATTTATCTAAACTCACAAGTTTCTTCCTAAAAATTAAATACGAGGAGCACGCGCTCCGGCGCGGCCATCGGCCATAGTTTCTAAAATTCTGTGGTAGCTATCAAAACGTAGCTGTGAAATATCACCTTCATCGATTGCTTGGCGAATTATACAGCCAGGATCATTCAAATGTTTACAATCCCTAAAGCGACAACCACCAATAAACTCACGAAACTCTTTAAAACACCAAGTAACGCGTTCTACATCTAAATGCCACAAGCCAAATTCACGAATACCAGGAGAATCAATTAAGTTACCGCCAGAAGGTAAGTGGTGAAGTCGTGACACAGTTGTTGTGTGTTGACCAAGGCCGCTGTTCTCAGAGACTTCTTTGGTAAGTATTTCGGCATTAGGTAATACCGTGTTCACGAGCGTAGATTTACCGACACCACTTTGACCAACAAAAATGCTATTTTTATCGACCAGAGTATCTTTGAGTTCATCAATACCTTTGCCTGTAATATTACTAACCAGTAACACTTGGTAATCAAGTGCTCTATAAATATCCAAAATTTTATTAATATTGGCAAGCCCTTGCTCATCAATTAAGTCTATTTTATTGAGCACTAAAATAGGCTCTATGCCCATGTCTTCACAGGCAATAAGGTAGCGGTCGATAATACTGGGGGTAAATTCAGGTAATACTGCTGACACCATCAAAATTTGATCTATGTTGGCGGCAATGACTTTTACACCATCGTAAAAATCAGGGCGTGTAAGCTGCGAACGGCGTTCATGCATTGCTTCAATAACGCCGGCTAAATCACCTTCACTTACTTTAGCGCGACGAAATTGCACTTCATCGCCACAAACAATACCTTTAACAGTACGGCGAATATTGCAGCGCAATACGTCACCGTCATCGGTTTCAATATCGGCATGTTGACCAAAACGACTGATCACTACAGCATTTTCAGGCGCACCTAAATTATCGGTTTGCCACTTATCAGCCTTACTTTTGGCTGGTGCAGAATCTGCATTAGATAAGCGTTTTTCATGATTGGCCTTAATCCTACGGGATTGACCTTTACTTAATTTCTTCTGTTTTGCCACTTTTGGCCCATAACTTAGTTAAATGTCGTGCTTTTTGAAAAAAAAGCTTTAGGTCGACTGATGATACTAATATGATATATCTAAATGCGTTAGATCTAAAGGAAAGCACCGCAAGGTAATTATGTCTTTTCATAAATCAAATCTGATTTGGCTCGACCTCGAAATGACAGGTCTAGAACCAAGTACAGACAAAATACTCGAAATCGCCACCGTTGTCACCGACAGTGAGCTAAACATCTTGGCCGAAGGTCCAACTATTGCAATTCATCAAAGTAATGAGTTGCTCGATGGTATGGATGAATGGTGCACTAACCAGCACGGTCAATCAGGTCTAACAGCTCGTTGTAAGACGAGTAAATTCACAGAGCAAGATGCCGTTGAGCAAACATTGGCATTTTTAAAGTTGTGGGTTCCAGCAGGTGCCTCACCTATGTGTGGTAACTCGATAGGGCAAGATAGACGCTTTATGAATAAATACATGCGCGAACTGGAAGATTACTTTCATTACCGCAATTTAGACGTCAGTACAATTAAAGAGCTCGCACGACGCTGGAAACCTGAAGTTTTAGCGCAAGTGAACAAAAAAGGCTCACACCTTGCTCTTGATGATATTAAAGATTCCATTATGGAATTAAAAGTCTATCAAGAAAAATTCTTTAAATTGTAAAAAACACTTGCAAACACATGGAATTATTGTAGAATCCCGCCCCGCTTAAGACGATAACCCCAGCGGGGTTAGTGTGTTTAAGTTGCTTGAAATAAACATGTAGTACGGCACTAGCTCAGTTGCCTGAACGTTCACTGCGACTAGTCGCGTGACAACGGACGAATTACTGACTATTTAAATGCGGCACTAGCTCAGTTGGTAGAGCGCGACCTTGCCAAGGTCGAGGTCACGAGTTCGAGCCTCGTGTGCCGCTCCAATTTCTAACCAAAGAAATTGGAGTGATTTAAAAATTAATGCGGTACTAGCTCAGTTGGTAGAGCGCGACCTTGCCAAGGTCGAGGTCACGAGTTCGAGCCTCGTGTACCGCTCCAATTTCTAACCAAAGAAATTGGAGTGATTTAAAAATTAATGCGGTACTAGCTCAGTTGGTAGAGCGCGACCTTGCCAAGGTCGAGGTCACGAGTTCGAGCCTCGTGTACCGCTCCAATTTCTAACCATAAGAAGTTGAATTATTTTTAAACACACAATTTATAAAGCGGTACTAGCTCAGTTGGTAGAGCGCGACCTTGCCAAGGTCGAGGTCACGAGTTCGAGCCTCGTGTACCGCTCCAATGTTTATTAAACAAATCAAAATCTTCTATTAAGTAAATTATCTTAAACCTTACAGAACTGTATGCTTTTCTTGATGGCTGATGGCTGATGGCTGATGGCTGATGGCTGATGGCTGATGGCTGATGGCTTTAAACTTGCCCTTGCAGTGTCGCTATAAGTCTTCTTGTGCCGCCATGGTCGCGATGCTCACCTAAATAAATGCCTTGCCATGTCCCCAATTGTAAACATCCTTGATTAATAGGAATTGTAAGCTCACACCCTAAGGTACTACTTTTGATATGTGCTGGCATATCGTCATCGCCTTCATAATCATGACGATAATAAGGTTGGCACTGGGGTACAAACTTATTGAAATGACTCTCCATATCCATACGTACGGTAGGATCAGCATTTTCATTAATCGTTAAGCTGGCAGAAGTGTGTTGAATAAAAAGGTGGAGTAAGCCAATTTTATAATGGGAGATTTCAGGGAGTTGAGTGAGTATTTCATTATCAATAATATGAAAGCCTCGAGAGCGAGGCTTCAAAACCAGTTGTTTTTGTAACCAACTCATATTTTATCGAAACTGACTTCAATATTTGCATTACCTGCATCAGAGGTGAATGGGATGAGTATTTTTGCACCATCACTTTTATGCGTAATAGTATGGCCTTTACCAGATACAACTATAGGTGTGGCC
Organism: Pseudoalteromonas porphyrae; assembly: GCF_001298125.1. Classification (NCBI taxonomy): domain Bacteria; kingdom Pseudomonadati; phylum Pseudomonadota; class Gammaproteobacteria; order Alteromonadales; family Pseudoalteromonadaceae; genus Pseudoalteromonas; species Pseudoalteromonas porphyrae. The sequence goes on from NZ_LHPH01000030.1 coordinate 19,815, forward strand.
ATGTCAAAGTCATAACCTTTTTCACCCAGTAGGTTTTTTGCACCACCGGTAACCATGTTGGTTATTTCACCAACCATGTCAGTTACTTCTTCGTCAATTGAGTCAGGGCGCTCACCTAGCATACGTTCCATAATAGTCAGCGCTAAGCTTTCATCAAAGGTAATAGAAAATGAACCTTTAGTTTGCGGGCCTACCATACCTATTAAACCTGAAACATCACCACAGGCAACTTCATCTTTTTTAATTCTAGGCTTACCCGGTTTTAATTCGGTTTGAGCCATTGTACCTAGTACATTTAACAGAGACGTTAAAAAAGGATTGATGAACTCTACATTCATTGTTACTTATCCCTTGAGTTGGCAGTTTATACTGCTGTTATAAATTAAAGTGTAGCGGCTAATTTGAGCTCTGCACTTAATTATTCCTTACATGAACCACAAATACCATGGGCTTCTATTGTTTGCCCTGATACAGTAAATTCGCTTTCGGCGGCAAGACTGTTAAGTTCGTGTGAAATCACAGTTGAGTGTAACTCTTTGACAAAACCGCACTTATCACATATTAAAAGTTGTACAGGATGAATGTGGTCAAAATGATGACACAGCATAAATGCGTTAGTACTTTCAATTTTGTGGATAAAGCCTAGTTCTGCTAAAAAGTCTAATGCACGATATATCGTCGCAGGTTTAGCCCCTGACTCAGTGATTTTAAGTTGTTCTAATAAATCATAAGCCCCAACGCCGCCTTGGGCGCTAGCCAGTAGGCGAAATACTTTTTCACGGATCGGTGTAAATCGGGCGCCACGATTGTCGCATACTTGTTTTGCTTTACTAACGAGTGACTCTATATTCATCATTCTCTTATCCTTACGCTACCGTGATATACTAACATACTGTGTTGTACTTGCAGCGTTTTTATTAGACAGTTTTATTCTAGGAAGTCTAGCAATGAATGAATTATTAGCGATATTTATCTTCTTTTTTGCGGTTATCGATCCAATTGGCACTGTTCCTGTTTTTATTGCTACTACGCGTGGCGACTGTGAGCAGTTTAAGCGTAAAGTAGCTTACAAGGCTGTTGCGGTTTCTGCAGTAGTGTTGTTGTTTTTTGTTCTGGCGGGAGAGCTGCTTTTAAATGCAATCAAAATTCCACTGTCCGCTTTTCAGATTGCAGGTGGTATTGTCCTACTTTTGTTTGCACTATCTATGATTTTTGGTGAAAGTAAGCCTGAAACCGAAATCAAAAGTGTGAGAGATAGTACGGCAACGGCTATATTTCCTTTGGCAATTCCGTCAATTGCTAGCCCTGGGGCAATGCTCGGGGCTGTGCTTATGACACGTAATAATGAGTATACATGGGTCGAACAATCAATTACTTCAGCTGTCATGCTTGCAGTACTTGCGGTGGTGTTAGTTTTATTATTGCTGGCGACTCATGTTCATAAGTTAATAGGTGATAGCGGCGCGAGCATTATTAGTCGGATCATGGGATTGATTCTTACATCAGTTGCCGTTACGAATATATTAGATGGCATTGCTCATTACTTCGGGTTGCAGGTGTTTTCATAAGTTTGTGATCGATGTTTTTTGATTTGAATGCTTAAGATTGATGGAAGCCCTGCATTTATGTAAAATATGGGGCTTTTATTTAGCCTTAATTGTTATTAATTACCTGAGGATTTTACTTTGAATAGACGCTTTTCCGTTGCCCCGATGCTCGATTGGACTGATCGTCATTGCCGTACTTTTCATCGTAAAATGACAAAGCACACAGTGTTGTATACTGAAATGATAACTACTGGTGCTATTTTATTTGGCCGTGGTGATTATCTGCATTTCAATGAGCATGAAGGACCGGTTGCTTTACAGTTGGGCGGGTCAGATCCTAAAGCACTTGCTCAGTGTGCAAAATTAGCCGCAGAGCGTGGTTATGACGAGATTAATCTTAATGTGGGTTGTCCGTCAGATCGTGTTCAAAATGGTCGTTTTGGTGCATGTTTAATGGGTGAACCGCAACTTGTTGCTGATTGCGTAGCTGCAATGAAAGAGCAGGCTAATATCCCTGTTACAGTTAAAACCCGTATAGGTATTGATGAGCAAGATTCGTATGAATTCTTATGTGCTTTAATTGAGGCCAGTCATAATGTTGGTTGTGATGATTTTATTATTCACGCACGAAAAGCGTGGTTAAAAGGCTTAAGCCCTAAAGAAAACCGTGAAGTACCGCCACTTGATTACCCACGTGTTTATCAGCTAAAAAAAGACTACCCGCAATTACATTTAAGTTTAAATGGTGGTGTTAAAACGATTGCTGACAGTCAAGCACACCTTGCTCATGTTGATGGTATTATGATTGGCAGAGAAGCATATAGTAACCCATTTATACTCAGCGAAGTTGATGAAAAGATTTACGGTGACGGTAATTTCACTCAATCACGCCATGATGTAGTGCGTTCAATGTATGATTATATTGAATCTGAGATGCAGCAAGGGGCCAACTTTTGGCATATTGCGCGCCATATGCTGGGTATTTTTCAGGGCCAGCCTGGTGCCCGTGGCTTTCGACGTCATTTATCGGAAAATGGCCACGGAAAACAAGCTGATTTATCAGTGATGGATAAGGCGTTAAGTTTTGTGCCGCAGTAAATCACTAATTTAATACCGTAATTAGTAGATTATAAAAGCCACTTTTTAGTGGCTTTTTTTGATCCTAAATTATGGTTAAAAAGCAACTATTTTAGTTTTTTTAACCATTTCACATTCAGCTTAAAGTCATTTTAAACTGTTCTTTTTTTGTTTAAGTTTTTGATATGGTTTGGTTTTTATTTTATTTAAATAACATGGCACAAGTCTTGGAATCATTAAGTGGTAATCACCCATAATCAACAGGAGAAAGTCATGGGCTTAGTTAATCGTGTAAGTGATCTGATTCAATCAAATATAGTAGCTGCGCTAGATAAAGCAGAAGATCCGCAAAAGCTCTTAAACTTGCTTATTCAAGAAATGCAGCAAGCGCTTGGTGAGTGCCGAGCAACTGCTGCGGCAATTTTGTGTGAAGAAAAAGTATTGAGACGTCAGCAGACAGAAAAACAAAACAGTATTACACAATGGCAGGAAAAAGCGGAAATCGCGGTAAGTAAAGGCCGTGATGATTTGGCGGCTGCGGCTCTCAAAGAAAAGCAGCGAGTAGCGTCTGATTTAGCGGCAATTGAGCCTGAGTTAGTTAAACTGACTGACTCGCTAGAAAAATTGCAAGATGACGCTCAGCGTTTGCAAGAAAAGCTTGGCGCGGCTAAAGCAAAGCAAAGAAGCTTGCTGCAAGTACATAACGTGGTTAATGCCAGAGTGCGTGTAAATCATCAATTAAACAGTGAAAAAGTAGCGCATGCACTTTCACGCTTTGATGTTATTGAGCGTCGTGTTGATGCGATTGAAGCGCAGGTTGAGGCTTATGAAATCACTGATTCGGCTAATCAAAATACAACAGCCGATCAAATTGATGCTTTAGTTAAAAATGATGCACTAGAGCAAGAGCTTGCAGCGTTAAAAATTAAAGTTAAAAAGTCAGCTTAGGAGTGTTGTTATGAATACTTATAATAGTCAAAAACGTTGGTATAAAGACCCATTAAATAAAAAAATATCAGGAGTGTGTAGTGGGTTAGCACGACGATTAGATCTACCTGTGTGGGTTACTCGATTGGTTACTATCTTAATGCTTATTCAGTTTCCATTAGTCATAGGTGCAGGTTATTTAATTGCCCATTGTTGCTTAGAAAGTAAAGTATATTAGGAGAGTGCCATGAAGATTGTTGCAGTTTGTCTATTAATTTTGTTACTTATGACATCAAGTCCATTTGAGATTATGCAGTTTGATTCATGGCAATTACCGCTATGGTTCACCGATCTCAGCTGGATAGGTATTGAGCTCGTAGGCGCACTTTTAGCCGTGCTAGCAGTTATTGTATGTATCGCATTGGTTGGTGTGGGGCTGTTAGGTGCTGGTATTGCAGTCTCTTTAGGATTGCTCATTGCGTTATTATTTGGTTCATTAATGATTGCTTGGCCGTTACTACTCATTGCATTTTTATGTTGGCTTGTTTCTGATAATAAAAAGGTGGCCTAACAACCACCTAAATACTAATTTTACTGACTATTTTTTCACAATTATGCTAAATTTAGTCAATAAAATGATTATCGTAACAAGGATTGAAATGACTCTTAAGCCATTACTTACAGCACTCTCTAGTGCTCTTTTAGGGATTAGCCTATACACCTCACCTGTTATTGCACATGCAGAACACCATCACGATACTGACAGTCATATTGTTGTAAATAACGCACAAGTAAGGGTTTTTCTACCTGCGAGTAAATCGAGTGTCGGTTATTTTAACTTGGTTAATCAGGGCGATAACGCAGTAACACTTACCAAGGCGAGTATTGAAAATTTAGGCCGTGTAGAAGTTCATGAGCACCAACACGTTAATGGCATGATGAAAATGAATAAAGTAGATTCATTAAAAATTAAAGCTCATTCACAAATCGACTTTAAACCGGGCGGTTATCATTTAATGGTATTTGAACCAAAAGAGCCATTAAAAGTAGGGCAAGAACTTAAACTCACGCTATATTTTAGCGACGGTAACCGTGTTTTCACTCAGGCAAAAGTGGTTTCGTTAGAGAGCCAAGCAGAACAAGCTGAGCAGTCTAAACAACACCATATGCATCATTAGGAGGTTAAATGTCACAACACAAAGGGAAAATTATCAGTGCGCTGATACTCGTGTTTATTTTATTTTATGCGACGGCAGTTTATTGGAGCGTTGAACCAGCCCGTATTGACATAATTACACACGCAAAGCAGCAAGCACAACAACGTGGTGAAAAGTTTGTTACAGGTTATACAACCACAACGTCATTAATTGAAGTTACAAGTACATTATTAAATAAGTCAGGTGGGTATTTATCGAATGATATGATGCCGCCGAGTGTGCTTATGGATAATATGCCAGCGTGGGAGTATGGTGCATTAGAAATGAGCCGCGATTTAGCGCTCTCAATGCGTAAAGATTTTAGTCGTTCGCAGTCACAATCAACAGAGCATGAAGCATTAAAAAAAGCGCAACCACAATTTAATATTAGCTCTGAAGCGTGGGCATGGCCAAGCGCAGAAAGCGAATACCAAAAAGGGATCGACTTTTTATTGGTCTACCGTTCACAAATTGCAGATCAAAATGCGCGTGAAAGCCAGTTTTATTCTCGCGCTGATAACTTAAGAGGCTGGTTAAAAGAAGCTGAAAAACGTTTAGGTAGTTTAAGCCAACGTTTAAGTGCAAGTGTTGGGCAAGAGCGTTTAAATACAGATTTAGCCGGAGATAAAGAGGCACATCAAGCAACGTATGCTCCGTTACAAAGTCAGGTTAAAACATCGTGGTGGGAAATTGATGATGTTTTTTATGAGTCACGAGGCGCAACTTGGGCTTTATTACATTTTTTGCAAGCGGTAGAATACGACTTTGCTGATGTACTTGAGAAAAAAAATGCACGTGTTAGCTTGCAGCAAATTATTCGCGAGCTTGAGGCAACCCAAGAAACTGTTTGGAGTCCGGTTATTCTAAATGGTAATGGTTTTGGTTTTGTTGCAAACCATTCATTAGTGATGGCAAATTACATATCTAGAGCCAACGCGGCTCTTATCGAACTTAGCGAACTTTTAGCGCAAGGATAAAACATGAAAAAGTACTGTTTAGCTGCCGCCCTTTCGATGGCTTTCTTAGCACCTGTTGCCCACGCAGATACCATATTGGGTTTATACGTTGGTGTTGATGGCTGGCAATCTGATAATTCAGGTAGTTTTGCTGACAAAGGTAATACAGCACAAAACTTTAATTTTGAAGATGAAACTTTTGTTAGTTACTACGCAGCGCTTGAGCATCCTGTGCCATTAGTGCCAAATATTAAATTAAAGTATACAGAGCTAGAGCTAAATGGTTCTTCACTGGAAGGTGCTGATGGATTCACTTTTGGTGGCTCTAACTTTAAACCAGCAAAAGATGGTGAAGTAAATGCTACGGTAATTAGTGATTTATCACACGTAGATTATATCCTTTATTACGAAATATTTGATAATGACTTAGTGTCTATCGACTTAGGTTTAAATGCAAAACAATTTGATGGTCAGGTATCTGTTAAAGGTGATGTTAATACTGCTGATGGTAAAGGTGATACAGTAACAGAAACCATCGATTTCTCAGGTTTTGTACCATTGGTTTACGGTCGTGCTGAAGTAGGCTTACCGTTAACGGGGCTTAGTGTTTTCTTCGAGGGTAGCTTATTAGCAATCGATGACAGTAAAGTGCAAGATTACCAAGCTGGTATTGCATGGGCGCTACTTGATAACTTAGCGGTTGATATGGATATTAAAGCGGGCTATCGCTCAATGGTCATTGAGCTTGATGATATTGATAACGTATATACTAATATCGACGCCTCAGGTCCATTTGCAGGTATTCAAATTCATTTTTAATCTCATTAGGGATTAAAATTTTAACGTGGCATTATTTTTTCGAATGCCACGTTACATCAAACTCCTCATCAAGCGCAGTATTTAACAAATTTTTGTAGCCCTTATTAATAGGCATATTTATTAATTTTCTTAACTCATCTCCAGTTTGTGTAAACTTGTAATAGCTAAGAACGAGATCGTTGCTTTTAGATTTAAGGATTACTCGTTGCGTTAAAAACGCTAAGTTCATTTCATGCCCTGCTTTGAGTGCCGGGGATTCAATCTCTTTTCGATAAACTAGGCCGATATCCATTAAAGTCAGAATGTCAGGAAAGCTAATACCCGCTCTACCAAGGTTGAGTGATACTTTGTTACCTTTACGAAGTAAATCAAATAACGACGGCTTTTTATAAAAACCAAGTAGAATTAAATGGCTATTATCTTTTTCATTAAAACCGCAGATCGCAGTACATTTTTGTAACGCATCGGCTTCTCGTTGTGTCATTTGCTTTAGCGTTTGTAGGCTTTTAATTGAAAAAGTGCCCGGAGATACCGTTTCACCGGCTAAAATTTTGGCCCATAGTTTTTGCATTGATTCGTTCGATGTATCTTCACAGAGTGCGATAAAGCGCTCAACCCAGTCGCTGTCCGGCTGCCCTTTACAGGTTACATCAGGGCAAAAGCTCATTGCCATAGCCATAATTGCTTCGATATTTTGCTGTTGATTTACCAGTAATAGCTGTTGACGATGTTGGGCGCGAGTGAGTATTGGATCTTCACTATTTACGTGATAAGCCAAAGGGGGACGTCCCTGCGGTCCGTAGCTATCCTCACTTTTTTGTGAAACTCGAACCGTGCTTGCCTTACGTATTGGGCAACCAAGCTTTGACTCAATTATATGAGCTAAGTTAATTTTCGCCTGTGCTGCTTGTATTGTCATTCTTGACCTCAATGTCTTGTATCGTCTGTAGTTGCACGACAGTTTTTAAATTGTTGAGCCCAAGTTCAACGGTATTAGTAAGAATATACTGACTTATTAACGCTAAGTATCCACCTAATATAGGTGTTGTTACTTCGCCAAGTAAAGTGCAAGAGATTAAATTATCATTGGCTTTGCGTGTAAAATTAATAGTCCCTGTGGCAATATGCTCTTCATTAAATAAAATATTTAAATGAATTGTTGATGGTGTAATGTTGGTGATTGTCATTTCACCGAACCCCCAGTTACTCTGCCAAAATTGATGGGCACCTACACCTGAACTAGGGTTTGAAACATCAAAAATAATGCTCGGGTCCACGGCTTCCCAAGGAGACCATAGTTGCCACTTTGAAAAGTCATTTATATATGGTTCAATAATCACCTGTTCAGCTTGAATTATTATGCTTTTATTTACTTGATACTGTTGTGGCAGTACTAGCCCTAATACCAATAACAGCATACAAATAACAAAAATAAATTGGGTAATTTTTTTTATGACTTTAATAATTATTCCTTAAATATATTTAAGCTATACGAGTATCAAGCTGCTGAACTTCGACTATAATATGTAAAATGCTATTTACCAATATTAATCAATAATTATGAGCTACAGGCTAAGTAATGATACGCTGTGAGTCAACATTGGTTCGATCTTAACCCTTTAACTGTACACCGTATTTGAAACTGAAGGATTTAAAATGACGTCAGAGCACAGTGATTTTTTGTTTTTTAATCATCAAGATGAACCTCTAAATGAGGTTGTGCCTACAGAGTTTTGGGATATTTTAATTGTAGATGACGACCCAGAAATACATTCAGTGACGAAGCTGGCTCTTTCTGGGGTTGAATTTTGGGGAAAGGGTTTGCGCTTTCATCATGCATATTCAGCAGTGGAAGGTATAGAAGTATTAAGCAAAGCGCCTAATGTATCAGTGTTACTTCTTGACGTTGTTATGGAGTCTGATGATGCGGGTTTAAAAATGGTTAAAGAGGTGCGTGAAACACTAAAAAACCATAACGTGCGCATTATATTACGTACAGGGCAGCCTGGATATGCACCTGAAGAACAGGTGATTCGTGAATATGATATTAACGATTATAAAACAAAAACTGAGCTAACTCGCAGCAAGTTAGTGACATCTTTAATCACTGCAATCCGCTCTTATGAACAGGTATGTCAGCTAGAAGCCCAAAGCAAAGCCCTAAATAATATTTTATGTGCTTCTAAAGCTATTTTAGGCTTTACTGATATTAAAGCATTTACCATGGCGGTAATTAAACAGCTTAGTGTCATTCTTGATTGTGAGGCAACAGGGGTTGTATGTGGCACGCTTGATGATAGTAATCGTATTAGCGTGCTCGGGGGGAGTACTCAGTTTAGTGCTTTTTTTAGTCAAGGTATTGAGCAGCTTGATAATGGGCGCATTATTTTACAAGTGCAAAACTGTTTTGAATATGAAGAACACCAACATACAAAGCACGATACGACCTTATTACTGAAAAGTAAAAGCCGCCAAGCTGCAATTTATCTTGAGTATGTTAGCCAGCCGAGTAATGCCCAGCTGCAATTTGCTGAAATATTTCTTACTAACGTCAGTGTCGGTTTAGATAACGTGCGACTGTTTAATAACCTCAGAGATGCGGCGTTTAAAGACGTATTAACAGGGCTATCTAATCGTACCTACTTTACTGAGCAAATAGAAAAATATCACCGCTTAACTAACAATGATCATGTGTTTGTGCTGATTGATGTAGCGCATTTTTCTGATATAAATAATGGTTTGGGGCAGGAAGTTGGAAACAACTTACTTGTTGCGATTGTTGAACGTTTGAAACAAGAGTACCCAGCAGCTAAATTATTATCGCGGATTGGAGCTGATGTATTTGGCTTTTTAATCGAGCAGCAGGGGTTTGACCAAACTGAGCTCTATGATAATTTAAATTTACCTTTTGCAGCCGCAGAACATATTTTACCTGTCACGTTCAAAATTGGCATTTGCGAGCAAAAAGATTTTCAAGCAATCGGTATTGAAACCTTAAAGCTTGCTTATATAGCACTTAACCAAGCAAAAAAAGGTAAGTATAACACTGCTGTGTGCTATACACCTGATATGGAAGAGCAAATGGCATGGCGTTTAGGTATTATTCGCCAACTTCGCCAAGATTTTGAGCATAATAAATTAGAGGTGTGGTATCAGCCACAGTTCACACTCAATGATTTAGCACTTATTGGTTGTGAAGCTTTGTTACGTTGGCCTTCAGGTCAGGGGAATTATATCTCTCCTGCTATCTTCATACCTTTCGCCGAAGACGCCGGTTTAATTGTTGGCATAGGCCAATGGGTATTAGAGCAAGCATGTATGCAACAAAAGCGCTTAGAAGCAACAGGGGTAGAAATCTGTATTGCTGTTAATGTCTCTGTCCCGCAGTTTAAAGTAAAAGGTTTTGCCCAGCAGGTAAAAAATACATTATTAAAGTATGATGTGAAGCCTAAAAATATAGAGCTAGAAGTGACCGAAAGTGTCGTCATGGATGAAATGAATGCCGTGATAGAAACATTGCAAGAATTGAAAGAGTTTGGCATTCAAGTTGCTATAGATGACTTTGGTACTGGTTTTTCCTCATTAAGTTATTTACAAAAGCTGCCAATAGATCGGTTGAAAATCGATCGGACATTTATAAAAGATCTCCCGCAGAAAGATTCAGGAGCCATTGCAGCATTAGTAGTCGCTCTTGGTGCGCAGCTTGGGTTGAAAACAATTGCAGAAGGCGTTGAAACACAGGGGCAGGCTGATTTACTCAGGGAGCTTGGTTGTGATGAAGTACAAGGTTTTATGTATGCTAAGCCGATGCCTGAAGCGCAACTTATTCAGTACTTTGAGAGCAAAAGTTAGGGGTTGTTGACCTTTGTGGATTGAAATTTGTTCAATCTAGGGGCGATTTAATCGCGGCGTGAGGTTTGGAATCGAGTGGGCTCGATAACTGCTCCTGCGTTATTCTACTGGCTCACATCCATGTGAGAATAAGTCAAAATCGAGCAAAGTTTCTGCGCCCTGCTTACGCCCCTTACCTACATCCATGGAAGTAACAAAGAGTTAATCGCCCTAGGCAGAACTCTTCGGGCAGCGCGTGTTTGGCATTTATGCTGCGATATCGCCTATTTATGGGGAGCAACTACATTACATCGGCTCCGCCTTGCTTGAAAACTAAACACACCGCTTGAAATTCAACCTCAAAAGATAAACAGACCCAAATAGTATTGTTGTATTAGTTGGGACTGTGAAGTAAATCGTTAATATCGTTTGGTAATTAATTCGGGTATACTTTGCGACCTTTTTTAAAGCAATTGGTCATTAATTCATGAGCGCACTTAAAGCCAAACGAGCCTTATTCTCATACCCAAAATATTGGGCCGAGTGTTATGGCACAGCACCATTTTTACCAACTACACGCAAAGAGATGGATGCACTTGGCTGGGATAGCTGCGATATAATCATAATTAGTGGCGATGCTTACGTTGATCATCCTAGTTTTGGTATGGCAGTGATTGGTCGAGTACTTGAAGCACAAGGCTTTCGAGTGGGTATTATTGCCCAGCCTGATTGGCAGTCAAAAGATGCCTTTATGGAGCTTGGCAGACCGAATCTATTTTTTGGTGTGACAGCCGGTAACATGGATTCGATGATCAACCGTTACACAGCTGAAAAGCGTATGCGCCATGATGATGCTTATACGCCAGGTAATATTGGTGGTAAGCGCCCAGATCGCGCAGTTATGATCTATTCTCAAAAATGCCGCGAAGCCTATAAAGGCATTCCTATCGTTATTGGTGGTATCGAAGCCAGCCTTCGTCGTATTGCTCATTATGATTATTGGCAAGAAAAAGTACGACGTAGTATTTTGTTTGATGCCAAAGCTGACATTCTTATTTATGGTAATGCTGAACGTCCTTTAGTTGAAGTTGCGCACCGCATAGCGGCAGGCGAAACAATGGATACGATTCAAGATATTCGTGGTACTGCAGTTATACGTAAAGAGCCGCTTCCGGGTTGGCGTGGTAGTGATTCAACGGCAATTGATAAAATAGGCAAGATTGATCCGATCCCTAATCCGTACGGCGCAGATGATGTTGGTTGTGGTAAAAGTGAATTTAAACAAGCAGGCATCGATTTAAAAGCGGAAGCTGCTAAGCCAATTACCATTCAACCAGCGCGCCCTAAGCCGTGGGAAAAAACCTATGTTAAGTTACCAGCATTCGAACAAGTAAGCGTTAACAAGCCGTTATATGCCCATGCATCGCGTATTTTACACCAAGAAACTAACCCTGGTTGTGCCCGAGCATTGTTTCAGCGCCACGGTGAGCGCTCTATTTGGGTTAATCCGCCAGCGTATCCATTAGAAACTCATGAAATGGATGCCGTGTTTGGTTTACCTTATCAACGTATTCCTCATCCACGCTATGGAAGTGAAAAAATCCCTGCTTATGACATGATCAAAACATCGGTCAATATCATGAGGGGTTGTTTTGGTGGTTGTTCATTTTGCTCTATTACAGAGCATGAGGGGAGGATCATTCAAAGTCGCTCGCAAGAGTCGATCATTGAAGAAATTGAACAAATTCGTGACAAAGTACCTGGCTTTACTGGGGTTATTTCTGATTTAGGTGGCCCAACGGCCAACATGTACAAGCTGCGCTGTAAGAGCAAAAAAGCAGAGAGTACCTGTCGTCGTTTATCGTGTGTGTACCCTGATATTTGTAAGCATATGGATACTGACCACACGCCTACAATCGATTTATACAAAAAAGCCCGTGAAGTAAAAGGGGTGAAAAAAATCCTTATTGCCTCCGGTGTACGTTACGATTTAGCTGTACAAGATCCACGTTATGTAAAAGAGTTAGTAACGCATCATGTTGGTGGTTACTTAAAAATAGCGCCAGAGCATACTGAAGACGGGCCATTATCTAAAATGATGAAGCCGGGTATGGGCGCATATGATCAGTTTAAAGAGTTATTTGATAAGTACTCTAAAGAAGCGGGTAAAAAGCAATATTTGATCCCGTACTTTATTTCCGCACATCCGGGCACAAAAGATGAAGACATGGTTAACATGGCACTGTGGCTTAAATCAAATGATTTTAAACTTGATCAAGTGCAAAATTTTTACCCATCACCGATGGCAAACGCAACCACTATTTATCACACTGAGATGAACTCGCTACGTAATATTAAAAATAATACTGAGCAAGTACCCGTGCCAAAAGGTGCGCGCCAACGTCGCTTACATAAAGCGATACTGCGCTACCACGATCCTGCTGGTTGGCCAATGATCCGCGAAGCTTTGCGTAACATGGGTAAAGCTAAGTTGATAGGTAAAGGGCCTAACTGTTTAGTGCCAGAAGAAACGCGTGACGAAAAGTCACTTAAAGCAAGCAAAGGCGGGCGTCCTGCACTGAGCCGTCATACCGGGTTTAGTCAGTTTAAAAAAGCCAATACTAAACCCAAAGTGGGTGGAAACCGCCAGCGGGCTAGATAGCTTTACAGCACACGTCAAAACGCCCAGCATTTGCTGGGCGTTTTAGTTTTGAACGAGTAAATAGTCGCTACTTATTCTTCAGTTTATTCTTCAGCTTACTCTTCAATAAACGATTCGCCTTCGGTCATCCACTTAGCGGCTGGTTTACCTTTTAAGTAATGATCAAAATACTGCATCATACGAATTGAGAAATCCACTTGGTTAGGGAATTTTTTTAAGTGATGTGGTTCACCTTCATATTGTAAAAATGTAGCATCTTTACCTGCACGACGAAGCGCTAAGTAATACTGCACACCTTCATGCCATGGTACAGCATCATCTTTATCGCCAAACATGATTAAAATAGGTGTATTTACTTTATCTGCAAAAAATACCGGTGAATTTTCAATATAAAGTTCAGGGGCTTCAAATAGATTTTTACCGATACGGCTTTGGCCTGTTTCATACTGAAACTGACGAGCAAGGCCTGACTTTAATCGAATGCCACTGTAAGCGCTGGTCATGTTCGATACTGGTGCGCCCGATACAACCGCTTTGAACATGTCGGTTTGGGTGATCATAAAGGCACTTTGGTAGCCTGCCCACGAATGACCTTGCAGGCCAATTTTATCAGGGTCGGCAATACCTAAATCAATCAGTTTTTGGGTCGCGTTGATCATCGTTTGTGTTGATGATTTGCCAGGATGGCCTATTTCAAAGCGAATATCAGGTAAAAATACTGCATAACCATTTGAGGTAAACATAGGAAAGTTGGGGCGATGGTTTAATTCCATTTTTGGAAAATCAAACATACGCTGACTCATATAACGATAAAAGTACACAACAACAGGCACTTTATCGCCTTTCTTGTAGCCTGCAGGTTTGATCAACACACCTTGCAAGTCTTCCCCATCAAAGCCTTTGTAATTTATTAGTTCTGGTTTTTGGCCCCATGCAAAGTTATCCACTTGTGGGTTTAAGTGAGTGACGCGCTGTGCTTTTTTGAAACTAAAATTTGTTTGATGAATATCAGGAAACTGATGATAGGTTTGCTCAGTAAACAAATATTTATCAGCATTTTTAGCTTTTTTAATTACATCAAAGCGCTTATTGCCTGTTAAAACTTTAGTAATTGAATTATCAGTTAAGTTAAGTTTGGCAATCTCGGTTTGCTTGTTCTGAAGGTCTGTGGCACTCACTAGAAGAGTGTCGTTTTTAGCAAAGCCTACTTGCTCTTTATCAAGCTTAATAATGCGATATTGCGTATTACTCTCTTTACCTTGCGTAAGTTGGGTTGCTTTGAGGGTGTTGACATCAAACGCCCATACGTCATATTTACTGTACACAAGTACTTGGCTGCTATCTTCTAACCAGCCAGCAAATCCGTAGCCTGGTTGGGCTGATGGGTAATCATGTTTATCATCAGCAAAAACAGCTTTTATTGCTTTTGTTAAGGTGCTTACCTTATTGTTACCTAAGTCTTTAAGTTGCACTTGACTGTTATTAAAGTAGGCAGCAAACTCGCCGCTTGGCGATAAGCTAGGTCTAAACGGGTAATCTTTTATGATTGCTTTTTTTTCGCCGGTATTCACATCTACAGCATAGTAATCTGCAAAAAAACCGCCATACATAATACGTTCGAGGTAAGGTAAGTTAGATGAACCAAGTAGCGCATTACGACTGTTAGTATTTAGTGTCACATAGGGCATATCTACGTCGCTTAGCTGAGCGACCCGCTTACCATTAAGATGATAAACCGCTTGGTAATGCTTATTTTTATTGGTTTCGTTCCACTGTTGTTCTTCGCGAGGTTTTATTTCGGCGTCATTGTTATGCCACACATTAAGACCTTTTTGCGCACGTATCGTGTCGTAATCAAAAAGTGAGGCTTGATCCGTGTATTTTTTGTCTTTAACTTTAGCTGCTAACTTAGGGTGATTTTCAAAGTATAAGCGCTCACCGTCTTCAGACCAGCTCAGTTTTGCTGTTTTGCCGATAGTCCAATTTTTTTCAGGTGAGGTTATATCTGTAAGCTGCTCGTTTTGCCATAATTTTAATTGATGGTCGCGACGGCGCATATCGTCATTCACATAATTACCCAGTGTGAATACGGCGATGTTTTTAGTTGGATGCCAGGCAATTTTATTTGCAACAACACCTGGTTCATCAATTAATACACTTGTTTCAAACGTATTATTTAATGAAATTAACGCCACCTGATTATCGCTACCATCTGGGTAGCTTTGGCTGACTATAAGCTCGCTGCCAGATGCATTAATAGCGTAACTAAACACACTATTTATTGTATGGGTTGTAGCATCTGTTAAATTTACAACAATGAGATCAAATACTTTATCTTTCTTATCTGGTTTGATTTCACTGGTTTTATCGGTATTTTTAGCATCATCAATATCTTTACTATCATCGTCTTTATCTGCTTTTTGGTCTAAACGGTATGCTAACCACTTTCCATCATCAGAGAGCTGATAGTCTTTTACGTTATCAAAAGTTTGTTGTTCACCAGTGGCAGTACTTACCAATACCAGATTATTTTTTAATGTACTTTTCTTTTTGGTGGTTTCTTTTGCTAGCAAAGTCGGAACTTGAGTGAATGCCACCCAGTTGGCGACTTTATTTATCTGAGGTTTAGTGCCGCGCTCAACTTCGGCGAGTAGTTTATTGTTGTTTAACGTATAAACTTGGCCTGTTGCATTGCCGCGATAGGGTGTTGCACTAAAGCTGAGCACTTTACCGTCTTCTGATAACTGTGTTGTTTTAGCTGCTTTAAAATTGAATACATCTTTAAATTGTAGCGCGTCTTTTGCGTGGGCAGGTACGCTATTTAGGCTTGCAACTAGGGCAATGCTTAGTAGGGAAAGTTGGGCTTTCATTATTGATTCTCTTTTTGTTTGATCATCCCCATCATAGCGGTTTTGTTAAACAATTCGAGTAGATACGATAAGTGGCTTAAAAAGAGGGGTGAACCTAACAAAACCTTGCGAAGAGATTCGCAAGGTTGATCATTTTAGGAGCTAGGAGCTAGGAGCTAGGGGCTAAAGCCAGATCTTTTGCAGCTCAAGCCATTGTTTTTCAAATTGTGCACTGGGTTTAGCTTTAAAATCACTACGCACAAATTGGTTCATTTTACCTTCAATATAGGCAAGCAAAAAGTTTGCGATTGTTAGCTCGTCACTTTGAAACGTTTTGCCTTCACGCAATTTACGTTCACGTAGAACCTGTTTAAGCTGAGTTTCAAGTTTTTCAAATAAGCTCTGCACGCGTTCACGCAAACGTTCCTGCTCACCTTGAAGTGCATCACCCGTTAAAATACGTGTGATACCTGGATTCTTTTCTGCAAAAGCCAATAGTAATAATAAAATATTATAAACGCGGCTTTGCGTTTCTTTTTCGTTTTCAAGAATAAGGTTTATACGCGACAGTAAAGTGTCTTCAATAAATTCAATTAAGCCTTCAAACATCCGTGCTTTACTCGGGAAATGACGATATAGCGCTGCTTCAGATACGCCCACTTCAGCAGCTAATTTGGCTGTGGTGATGCGTTGTCCTGGGCTTGTTTCTAACATTTGTGCGAGTGCTTGTAGTATTTGCTCTTTGCGATTACTTCTTTTTGTCGCAGGCATGAACATTCCTTTCTTTATAGTAATTTACTTAGCTTTAATGACTACTCGCCAGTTATTTTTTGAACAAGCGATTAAGGCCATGTTAATGTTTTATGCAGCTTCTTTCCAGCCTTTTTACAACCGTTTAGCAACCTCGGTCATTACGCTCAGTGCTAATGCACTTTTTGTCTCGATAGCTAACTCTTTTTGCTCAGTTAGCCAAAATAAAGTCAGTGCATTATGATCTGAATTAAAGCCAAGGCCTGCTTGTGACACATCATTTGCGCAAATCATATCGAGGTTTTTATTACTGAGTTTACCTTTAGCATAATTCGCTACATCTTGAGTTTCGGCTGCAAAACCAACTGTGTAAGGGCGGCCTTCTGTAAGGTTTGCAATAGCAGCAATAACATCAGGGTTTTTAACTAAGGTGAGAATGAGTTCGTCACCTTGCTTTTTCATTTTTTGATCTGCAACAGCACTAGCGCGATAGTCAGCTACAGCAGCGCAGCCTATAAACACATCAGAAAGAGGGGCTAAGAGTAAAGACTCATTCAATAGCTGCTGTGCACTTTGTATTTGAATCACGTTAGCACCGGCGGGTGGCGTTATTGTGACAGGCCCTGAAATTAAATTTACGTGTGCGCCTAACGATAGTGCAGCTTGAGCAAGTGCATACCCCATCTTTCCTGAGCTGTGGTTTGAAATAAAGCGTACAGGGTCAAGTGGTTCGCGAGTTGGGCCCGCTGTAATTGTAATCGTTTTACCTGCTAACAGCTGTGGGTGTGCAGGTTGTGTGCATAGCGTTACAAGTTCATGTGGTTCAAGCATACGGCCAGCACCTACGTCCCCACAAGCTTGCTCACCTTTACCAGGTCCCCAAATAGCCACGTTACGCTGCGCTAATGTGGCTAGATTAGCTTGAGTAGCGGGGTGGGCGTACATTTGTTGATTCATCGCTGGGGCAACCGCAACCTTGGCAGGTGTTGCCAGTAACAAGGTTGTGAGTAAGTCATCCGCAATGCCAGCGGCCATTTTTGCAATTATATTGCTGGTGGCTGGTGCGACTAAGATCAAATCAGCCCATTTAGCAAACTCAATATGGCCCATTGCAGCTTCTGCAGATGGGTCTAATAATGAATCAGAAACAATCTCACCACTAACGGCTTGCATGGTAAGTGGCGTGATAAAGTGTTTGGCTGATTCAGTCATCACCACTTTTATTTCACAACCGTGATCTTTTAAGCGCCTTACTAATTCTGCGCACTTATAAGCGGCAATTCCACCACTGATCCCCAATACAATTTTTTTATTTGCTAACTTTGCCATTAAATCTGCCATAAACGTTGCCATAAGCTGATAAAGCTCTTTTCAATATGCGCTAACGATAGCAAATCTTTGGCGAATGGACGAAGTTTTTAATTTTGAATTTTATTAAGCGTTTTAGAGGCGAAACTTTATTTTTGCATTACAGTTAAATGACTACATTAGATTTTAGGGACGAAATAATGCAGCTCACTTCTTTACCGAGTAATCAGCGACCACGAGAAAAGCTATTAGCTAAGGGGGCAAAGTCGCTCAGTGATGCCGAGTTACTTGCGATATTTTTGCGAACAGGGTTACCGGGCATGAATGTCGTTGAGTTAGCACAGCACCTTATGACGCAAAACCAAACATTACATAATTTATTTAACGCATCGATTGATGATTTTTGTGCACAAAAAGGATTAGGCACAGCTAAGTTTGTGCAGTTACAAGCTGTATTAGAATTAAGTCGTCGTTACATGATGGAGCAATGCCAGCGAAAAGCAGTATTTAACTCGCCACAATCTGTGTATGACTATTTAACACTCGAGCTGCGAGGATTGCAGCAAGAAGTATTTATGGTGTTGTACTTGGATAGTCAAAATCGCTTAATAAAAGAAGAAACGCTTTTTTATGGGACAATTAATTCAGCATCTGTTTATCCACGGG
Source organism: Pseudoalteromonas porphyrae (assembly GCF_001298125.1). Classification (NCBI taxonomy): domain Bacteria; kingdom Pseudomonadati; phylum Pseudomonadota; class Gammaproteobacteria; order Alteromonadales; family Pseudoalteromonadaceae; genus Pseudoalteromonas; species Pseudoalteromonas porphyrae. Next base: position 38,403 of record NZ_LHPH01000030.1, read on the forward strand.
AAGTGTTAAAAGCAGCCTTAAAAAATAATGCTGCAGCACTTATTTTGGCACACAATCACCCATCAGGTATCGCTGAACCAAGCCAAGCTGATAAGCTTATTACGAATAAATTGCAGCAAGCACTGCAATTAGTCGATATAAATATCTTAGACCACATCATTGTTGGTGGTGATAATTGTGTTTCTTTTGCACAAAGAGGGTTGATTTAAGCGGTTTCGGATTACTAGCGTGTTAAAAATGAGCAGTTTAGTGCTGTTTTGCAAATTAGTTTAATTTAAATGCAGTTTTTACTTTCCCTAAGGGCATTCGATCTTTATAATTAGCCGCTATCAAATTTACACATGAGCTGGTTGGATAAGATCAATTACTTGATCTTTGCCTGTATAAGCTGTATAAAGAGCGCCCTTCGATTTATCCCTGGGGCACAAAATACATGGCCTAAGGGAAAATTAAGCTCGAGCGAAGTTATTGGAGATATATAGACATGTCTAAAGTATGTCAAGTTACAGGTAAGCGTCCAGCGGTTGGTAATCACCGTTCACACGCGAGAAACGCGACTAGACGTCGTTTCCTACCTAACCTACAAACACACCGTTTTTGGGTTGAAAGTGAAAAACGTTTTGTAACATTACGCACTACTACTAAAGGTATGCGTATTATCGATAAAAAAGGCATCGACACGGTTCTAACAGAAATCCGTGGTCGCGGCGTAAAAGTTTAAGGACCTGAGTCATGCGTGATAAGATCCGTTTAGTTTCTACAGCTGGTACTGGTTTTTTCTACACTACCGACAAGAACAAGCGTAACATGCCGGAAAAAATGGAAATCAAAAAGTTTGATCCAAAAATCCGTAAACATGTTCTTTTCAAAGAAGCTAAAATCAAGTAATTTTAGTTTTTTATGAATATTAAAAACCCAGCTTAGGCTGGGTTTTTTGTTTTAGACTAGCCGTCAGTTAAGAGCAGCTAGGAGCACTAAGCTGTAAGTTTTAAGCTGAACGGCGTTAAAATTGGCTACGTAGGTTGTGGTTGAGCAGCGCGAAACCCAACGAAAAAATCCTCTCTCTGTCTGCATCAAAAAACTGCATTATGGAAGTTTTTACTCCTTCGGTTTATTTGTATAAATGGCTTACAGCCAACAAAAAACCGTTGCTATTTACATAACAACGGTTTTTAGAATTTACAGCTTACAGCTTACAGCTTACAGCTTACAGCTTACAGCTTACAGCTTACAGCTTACAGCTTACAGCTTACAGCTTACAGCTTACAGCTTACAGCTTACAGCTTACAGCTTACAGCTTACAGCTTACAGCTTACAGCTTACAGCTTACAGCTTACAGCTTACAGCTTACAGCTTACAGCTTACAGCTTACAGCTTACAGCTTACAGCTTACAGCTTACAGCTTACAGTTCTACTATGCCCGCATCATCAGATACGATTAGCATTTGTGAACCTTCTTTCATGATGTCAGTAAGCAGTAAAAATACCGAGTGGCGTCCGCCTTCTTCTTTCAGCTTGGCAATATCAGCTTCTAGGTCTGCTTTAATATCATCAAATACAGCAAGGTCAATAACTTCTAGTTGGCCAATACCCACTAGTTGGCCGTTCATATTAAAGTCTTTAAAGTCACGCATTACTAAATCACGTGCAGGGGTGTTTTCAACCGCTGATTTAACACGGAACATATCCATGCCTAGTTCTTTAAAGTCTTCAATGCCGGCGATTTCAGCAAGTGCTTCAACACATTTAATATCAGCAGTGGTGCAGGTTGGCGATTTAAAAATAACCGTGTCACTTAAAATGGCACATAACATGATGCCTGCAATGTCTTTTGGAATGTCAACATTGTAAAAGTCATACATCATTTTAATGATGGTGTTCGAACAACCAACTGGGCGGATCCAACATTCAAGTGGGGTTGAGCTAGTTAGGTCACCTAATTTATGGTGATCAACAACACCAACTACGCGGGCTAGATCAATATCATCAGGTGCTTGCGTTTTTTCAGTATGATCAACGATGTAAACGTCTTCACCAGCATAGCTTAATTTTAGCTCTGGTGCTTCAAAGCCAAATTTATCAAGGATAAATTGTGTTTCAGGTGAAATATCACCAAGACGAGTTGGAATTGCAGGCTCATCGATTTGGTTTTTTAAATAAGCAAGTGCAATTGCACCACAAATAGAATCAGAATCTGGGATTTTATGACCCACTACATACATTGACATTGACGGAGCTCCTTAAAATTTGTCGATATTCTAACAAAGTAATTGTGCTTTGACACATCCCCATTGGTGAATTTTTATAATATACCCAAACAACCTCATTGTTCACAATTTAGCATGTTGTAGGGGGCTAATATCAAGCGCTAGTTAGCACCAAACACATTCGTTTTTAAGAAGGATTGAATATTATTTGCAATCAATATTTTGCTAAAGCGCTTTTAGTACTTGGGTTAACTGAAGCAAGTATTTTGAAGTTACTTGTTTATGGTAAGCACAGAAAATTCGACTGCCCTTTTTTAATCTTTTTGGTTACACTTTAACGACTTGAATTTACATAGAAGAGTGCCCTAATGCAGCTCAGCCGCAAAGCGTGGAATAATGTTCTTATATTTTCTATGTTATTGATGATCTTTTTTTTTAATGGCCTTCATAAAAAGCTTAATAGTGTTCCTGTTGAATCAGGGATACAAACACTCTTGCCTGTGCAAAGCTTTATTTTAGCGCTGGAGTTTCCTGATCAAAAAATAGAGCGTATCGGGACTGCGTGGCGCAGTCAGGCTTTATTTAAAAATGCGCCAGAGAGTCAATGGCAATCAACTCAGAGCAACATTGTACAATTGATTAATAAATGGCAAGGAAGTGAGTTACCGCTTGCGCCTGCCTCTACGTCATTAAAGAGTAATGTTCCGCTCAGTGTTGCTACGATATGGCTTGCTGGTGAGCAGTTACCTTGGTTGTATCAATTATACAAAGCGCCGCAGGGGTATTATTTATTAGATAAAAGTACACAACGTGTAATGTTACTAGATAGCGTGACAGCGCGGGGGTTGTTCGTGAGCTTTAATTTTCCAATTAGTGAGTCTAAATAGTATGCCTGAATTACCAGAGGTTGAGGTTAGTCGGATGGGGATCACTCCTCATATTTTGCAGCAAACAGTCACTAAAGTGAATATTCACAATCCGAATATGCGCTGGCCTGTACCTGATGATGTTTATCAGATTACTAACTTATCTGTGATCGCGGTTGAGCGCAGGGCAAAGTACTTACTGCTGATATGTGAACTCGGCAGCGTGATTTTGCATTTAGGCATGTCGGGTAACTTACGGGTTGTAGATAAAAATGAGCCACTAAAAAAGCATGATCATATTGAATTTATCTTTGGTAATGACAAGGCGCTGCGATTAAATGATCCGCGCCGATTTGGTTGTTGTTTGTGGCAAGCACCAGACACGGTTCATAAACTACTGTCTAAACTTGGTCCTGAACCGTTAACTGATGAGTTCACTGCAAAACGAGTCTATGAATACTCTCGCAATAAAAAAGTGCCCGTTAAGCAGTTCATTATGGATAATGCTGTGGTCGTTGGGGTTGGTAATATTTATGCAAACGAATCATTGTTTAAAGCGGGTATCCACCCTAAACGTGAAGCGGGTAAAGTATCGTTAGCACGTTATCAGCAATTGATCCCAATTATTAAAGAGACTCTCGCAGCTGCAATTACCCAAGGCGGTACGACATTAAAAGACTTTGCTCAAAGTGATGGTAAGCCGGGTTATTTTGCACAACAATTACTTGTCTATGGCCGCAAAGGTGAGCCATGCATGAAATGCGAAAAAGAGCTTACTGAGATTCGATTAGGGCAACGTAGCACCGTTTATTGCAGCAACTGCCAAAAATAAGGTGTAAAAAAACCGATGTTTAGGCATCGGTTTTAATTGTGTATTTACAGTTTATAGCTCAAATGGTGCAACGCCTACGGCTTTAATTTTATAGCCTACTTGGGCAATATCACCACTCCATCCTTCTGTGCTAATAATACCCGTAACCACAATTGCATCGTACAAGCTTTCGATAGGTACGCCGCCTTTAATCGTTACATGGACAATTTGATTTGGTGGCGGTGGTGGCACGTGGATACAGGCACCAAAATAGGGTACTAATAAAAATTCGGTGATCATTTCGCTGTCGCCCTCTAGTGGCACAACAAAGCCCGGTAAGCTAACCGATTGACCATTAAGCTCTTTTACAACAGGGGCATCAAGATCTGGTTGGATCCAGTTTTGTTCGCTTCCTTCATGACTTGCTTGATCTTGAGTGTCTATTTGTACATGGCCTTTAGGGATCAAATCTTCCCAAAAAATCTCTTTTGGTGCATTCGCGTGACCATTGAAACTGTAGCAAAAACTAAAAATAACTAAGCACAGTAGCGTGAACTTTCGAAAATACTGCATGGTGTTCCTCTTAAATTTTAATGCTCATGCCATCTGACAATGAGTAAAAATAGGCGCGGGTTGCTGGGATCAAACCAACGATAAAGCCGGCCGCCATAATAGCGCCTATTAACATGAGTTCATAGCTAGAAAGCATGGCTATAGTGATTGTAATACCTGCATGCGCTTGTAAGTAACCAGCAGCAAGAGACATTAATATGTAAAATAAGCCGCACCCAAGTAGGCACCCTAAAAATGTTGTTAATAACGATTCCATGCTGATCAGCGTAAATAAATGCCAAGGACGCGCGCCTACAGAGCGTAGAATTGCTAATTCACGGCGACGCTGATTGAGACTCGCTAATAGGGTTGTTAGCATGCCAAGTAAACTCACAAGTACCACTACCATCGAAAATAGTAATAAGATTTTTTCTATAATTGTGAGCATTTCCCATAACTCACGTAAGGTAACGCCAGGCATGATTGCCAGTAATGCCTCGGCTTTAAATTGGTTTATGTTACGCCTTACTTGCAAAGTATATAGCGGGGAATCAAAGCCAATTAAAAAAGCGGTAATTTGTTTTGGTTCACCGATCAGATCACTATGCTGCTCATGCTCATGCTCATGCTCATGCTCATGCTCATGCTCATGCTCAGCGTGGCCGCCAGTGCCACCATGAATTAACTCAATGGCAGCTAATGGGATGTGTAATGTTTTATCAACCGGCGTGCCAGTGGCGTTTAAAATTCCAACCACTGTAAATGGGTTATCATCATGGTGATGAAAACTGGTATTACCCATACCGTGGGAGATAATAATGCTGTCGCCCAGTTTGTACCCTAATTTTTGCGCAACTTGTGCGCCAAGAACAACTTCGTTTAGATGATTAAAAGCGTGGCCGTCGCGAAAGCTCAGTGGTTGCTTTTTAGCAAACTTATAATGTTTAAAATAGTCGGCAGATGTACCAAGCACTGCTTGGCCTTTATGGCTATCACCCAGTGACATTGGAATCGTCCATTTCACGCCGCGTTGGTGTTTAATGTATTCATAGCTTGACCAGCTAACGCTATTATTTGCGTGACTAATACGAAACACAGACGAAAGTAACAGTTGTATATCACCTGTGCGGGCACCAACGATTAAGTCAGTCCCCGAAATGGTATTACTAAAACTGGTTTTTGCGTCTACCCGTACACGTTCAATGCTTAGTAACAGCATTACACTAATTGCGATAGTGAATAAGGTTAAAAATGCACTGGCGCGGCGATTGTATAAACTACGAAGAGCAAGCTTTATTAAAATCATTAAATTTGCTCCTGCAATGCGACTAAATCAATACTACGATTAAACAGTGGCTGTAAGCTTTCATCGTGACTAACAAATACTAAGGTGCTGTTAACGGCTTGAGCTTGCGCAAAAAGCAGCGCAATAAATGATTGGCGATTATTGGTATCTAAAGCTGAGGTTGGCTCGTCGGCAATAATGAGTTCAGGAGCGCCAATAAATGCCCGGGCAGCGGCAACACGCTGTTGTTGACCAATACTTAAATTAGCAACATTTTGCTGGTGGAATTGGTTATCTAGCCCCAATGCATTTAAAAGCCTTGCAGCTTCAAGTGGGAGGGAAGGACTACAGGTTAATGCCTTTTGATGGCGTTGTTTTGAAAATTGGCACCCAAGAGTGACATTATCAATAGGTGACAAATAAGGCAGCAAGTTAAAATTTTGAAAAATATAGCCAATATGATCGGCCCTAAATGCATCACGTTTACTATTACTGAGCTTATTAAGCTCACAACCAAAAATACTCAGCTTACCAGTTGTTGGTCGGTTTATACCCGCTAACAACGATAATAGCGTTGATTTACCGCAACCACTGGGGCCATGTAAAAAAATATGTTCGCCTTTGGCTATTTGAAGGCGTGGGATGGCCAAGGTGGGCTTGCTTTGCTGTGGTTGCCATTGAAAGCTTAATTCTTCTATATCAATCATTATTATTCAATTACTGCTGAATTTTGATGTTATCTTATAACGTAGAGAATAAAATTCAAACTAAACTGCGTTAAATCGCATTGCGCTTTAATTGTGATTTTAGGCGGTCTCGATTATCATTAGCTCCTTATAACCCCAATACCATACACGTGCTCTTTAAGAGCATGTCATATACCTCGGAGATAGCATGACTAGCTATAAAGTTTTAGACGTAAACGATGATTTACCAGTGCGTACCAAAGGTCCTGTCCACAGTGGTAAAGTTCGTTCAGTTTATTGGTTAACAGACGAAGATAGCGCGCGTTTGATCAGTGAAAAAGGCTACCAAGTGCCAAAAGGTACTGAGCTGGCTATTATGATTATTTCTGATCGTATCTCTGCATTCGATTGTATTTGGCAAGGTGAAAATGGTTTAAATGGTGTGCCTGGTAAAGGCATTGCTTTGAACAGTGTTGCCTCTCATTGGTTTAAATTATTTGATAAGGCTGGTCTGGCAGGAAATCATATTGTTGATATTCCGCACCCATATATTTGGATAGTACGCAAAGCGAGCACTGTAAAAGTGGAAGCCATTGCTCGTCAATATATTACTGGCAGCATGTGGCGCGATTACAGTAAAGGTGTGCGTAACTTTTGTGGTTTAGAGTTACCAGAAGGGCTTGTTGCAAATCAAAAGCTTGATGAGGTATTAATTACACCTTCAACAAAAGGTATTATTACTGGTGTTACCGATATACCTGAAGTCGATGACGTGAACATCACACGTGAAAATATTATTAACAACCTTGGTGTGTTTAACTTTAAATCGCCAGAAGATGTAGCCAAATATGAAAAGCTATTAGTTGAAGGCTTTAGCTTAATCAGTGACGAATTAGCAAAACTGGACCAAATTTTTGTCGATACAAAATTTGAGTTTGGTTATGTTGAAGATTTAAATGGCACAAATAAGCTTATATATATTGATGAAGTGGGCACGCCAGATTCGTCACGTATTTGGGATGAAGCAGCGTACCGTGATGGTAAAATTGTAGAAAACTCGAAAGAAGGTTTCCGTCAATTATTAATCAACAATGTTCCAGATAGCGATGTGCTACTTAATAAAGACCGCATGCCGGAGCGCGAACAACTAGCGAAAGATTATGTGTTACCAGAATCAGTTATGTTAGCTGTATCTGACACGTATGTTGGTATTGCAAGTAAAATTGTAGGTCACGATATAACTATTCCTGCCGATCCTCGCGCTGAAGTCATTGCGATACTGGATGAGCAATACGGACTGGTTTCCCATTCTTAGTCATTAGTTTTCAAGTTAACAGAATCAAAAGCCCAAAATTTAGCTATAATTTATAGTGATTGGGCTTTTATTCTTGCATTTAGGGCCTGTCTTTAATTAACTTAGGTTAAAACGAACTCAAGGTATATATTAGTGATGATAAAACAAGGAATCGCCAAATGACATGGCAACTAGTAATCACTAAATACATATTAGGTGTTGCCGGGCTTTTATTTGCGAATAACGTATTTGCAGCTAACCTAACACTTAATTTTGTTGATCAGTATGGCGCTCCTCTGAGCAATACAGTGGTTGAGCATGTAAATGCAAACAGCGTTACGACACAAGATAATTTATCTATTCTTGAAATGGATCAAGTGGATAAGCAATTTTCACCGGTTTTATTAATTGCCCAACAAGGTCAACAAGTTAATTTTCCTAATAGCGATAATATTCGCCATCATGTTTATTCATTTTCACCAACAAAGCCCTTTCAATTAAAGCTTTATTCAGGACAACCTGAAAAGCCAATTACATTTGATAATGAAGGTATTGTTGTTTTAGGCTGTAATATCCATGATTCAATGGTTGGGTATATCTATGTGTCAAAAAATAAGCATGTTTACCAAAGTGACGAACAAGGTCGTATCGAACTTAAAAATGTGACATTACCTGTTCAATTAAGCGCATGGAATCCTTTACAAAAAGCGACGCTTGAAGAGAAAAAAATTATTTCATTAGCGATAAACACACCGAATAATATACAACTTAGCTTGCAAACAGCAGATCCTGCACCGCGCAACACGTTTGGTAATAAGTTTAAGGGTCGCAATGACTAATAGCTTAAAAAATCGCATCATTATTTTATGTGTTGGCTTGGTGCTGCTAACAACAATGGTTAGCCTATTTAGTTTTTGGTGGTCAACCAGCGAATTTAATGAAAAAAAGGTCACACAGGATATTAATGTCGCTGAAAATGTTTATAAGCAATACTTAAGCGCTAAACAAAGCTTATTGCTCACCGCAGCAAAAGTATTGACCTCTGATTTTGGTTTTAAACAAGCAGTAGCCACTCGCGATGCTGATACTATTAGTAGTGTATTATATAACCACAGCCAGCGTATTAATGCAGATTTAATGCTACTACTTGATTTATCGGGTAAGTTAATTTCATCAAATACCCCGCAGCAGAATTTTAGCAATGATTTAGTACAGTTAATGAGTGAGTTATTAAACAACTCAGAACAGTCTAATTTTGTTGTATTAAATAATGAGCTTTACCAAGTGATTTTACTACCCGTTAAGGCGCCGCGCACCGTAGCATATAGCTTGGTGGGTTTTAAAATTGATGAAAGTGTTGTGCTGGAGCTTAAAAACTTAACCGGTTTAGATGTTAGTTTTATTGCCAAAGGAGATGATTTAGTACGAAGCTCCTTATTAGAGCGACCAGTTCCATTTATACCAACAGAGTACTTCCATAAAAAAACCACCTCACGTATTTTTGGCGAGCAGCTTGTATATCGCAATCGCGATCTTTCTCTACCGTCACTTAACCAGCATTCAGTGAATGTGATGCTCAGTGCTGATCTAACACAAAGCTACAGTGAATTTGAGCGACTATTTTTTACATTAATGTTTTTGGCCGCAATTACGATAGTAATAGGTATTTTCACCAGTAGCTTACTTGCAAAAAATTTGACTATGCCGTTATCGCAGTTAGCCAGTTTAGCGCGTCAATTTGCGCGCGGTAATTATAGCGTTGATGCGATGAGTAAAAAGCAAAGTAGTGAAATTTCAACACTCATTGATGCATTTAAAAACATGGGTAACGATATTCAAGAGCGTGAGCAGCAAATTAGTTTTGCAGCTAAACATGATACCCTTACAGGCTTTTATAATCGTTCAGCAATGCTAGAAGTACTCAATGAGCAGTTAAATAAAGATCGAGAATATACACTGGTGGCTATCGATATCCGCGGCTTGCGTCATATCAACGATAAGTTAGGCCCCCGCATTGGTGATGATTGCTTAAAAGCAGTTGCAGGTCGTATAGCTGAGTTTTCTGATGAGTTTGGTGGCTTGCATGCACGTATTGGTGGTGATGAGTTTTTAACTGTATTTCCAAGTGATGGTAGCCAGAACTTTAAAAATGATATTGTAGGTTTAATGGCGCAGTTACAGGCTTGCTACACCATTCAGAAATTAAAAATTAACCTGCGTTTTAGTACCGGAGTTGTGCAATATCCTGCTCAAGGCCTAAAAGCGGATGACTTAATTCGTCGCGTATTAATCGCTGTTGATAACGGTGAAAATGCCCATGAGAGTATTCATTATTATCAAGCGGGTGAAGATGAGGAGCATCTAGAGCGCTTAGTAATGATTGATGAGCTTAAGCAGGCTATCGCAGATGACGACGGCCAATTATTTATGACTTACCAGCCTAAATTAAATATTGCTTCACAAAAAATTGATAAAGTTGAATCTTTGATCCGTTGGCAGCAAAAAGATGGCCGTTGGATTTCGCCGGAGCTATTTATTGATTTAGCTGAGCAGTCAGGTTTGATAGTCGAGCTGACCGAGTGGGTTATAAAAACGGTGATTAAGCAGGTTGAACAATGGCAGAAAAATGGCATTTATATGCAAGCTGCAATTAACGTTTCAGCGCAAGATATTGCATACCCTGGATTTCATTCTAATTTAGTGAGCACATTAAAAAATTATTCGGTCGCGCCTGCCTTGATCACAATAGAGCTGACTGAGCGCGATATGATCGAAAATGAAGAGAAAGGCATTCAAGCGCTTGAAAATCTTAAAGCAATAGGGGTGAAAATTTCACTCGATGATTATGGTGTAGGACAGACATCGCTGGGGCGCTTGAAAATGTTACCTATCGACGAGCTTAAACTGGATAAGTGCTTTATTTTAAAACTTGATGAATCAGAAAAAGATCAATTTATTGTAGAATCCACGATCACGCTTGGCCACCAGTTAGGGTTTTCAGTTGTTGCAGAAGGGGTGGAAACTGCAGGGTCACTTGAGTTGTTAAAAAGTATGAAATGCGATCATGTGCAAGGGTATTATTTGAGCCGACCTTTAAAAGCGGATGTTTTTGAACAATGGTTAAAAGAGTATAACAATGAGCATGCTTAAGTTTTTTTTGGGATTTATTGCTTGTTTATTACCATTTAGTAACTTTGCAGGGCAAGGGAAATTATTAGCAACGCCTGGCGTATCGCAAGTTGAAGGTAGTGCGGGTGGAGGTTTAGTCCCTTGGGCGCAATTAGCAGGTTATGCAACAGACGATGAGTTTGCAATCAATGGGTTTTGCAGTCGCGCAGACGTAAGTGATTATACCCTTGATGTTTGTGGTGCGCAGATCAATTTGTTTAATCGTGTTGAATTCAGTTATGCAGAGCAACACTTTGATGTGCCAGCATTAAACACAAAAATAGAGCAGTCAATCACCGGTGCTAAAATCCGTTTATACGGCGATATAGTGTATAGCCAATGGCCACAATTAAGTTTAGGCGTGCAACATAAATCACTACGCGATGGCGCCGTAGCAACACTTGTCGGCGCAGAAAAAACAAGCGGTACAGACATTTACCTTGCAGCAAGTAAGCTTCATTTAGGCGCTTTGGCGGGCTACAACTGGTTTTGGAATATGACTACGCGCTACAGTGATGCGAATCAGTTAGGGTTGCTTGGCTATGGTGGCGCTAATAGTCGTCAAAAATTATTATTTGAAGGCAGTACGGCTATCTTCTTAAGCCGTGATATTGCAGTAGGTATTGAATATCGCCAAAAATCAAACAATTTAGGTTTGGGTGAAGAAGATTGGCGTGATGTATTTGTCGCTTGGATGCCTAATAAGTATGTCAGCGTTACGGCTGCTTGGCTCGACTTGGGCAGTATAGCTGGCGAAGATGATCAAACGGGTTGGTATTTATCAGTAACAGGGTATTGGTAATGAAAAGCACACTAATAATAGTCGCGTTATTGCTGATGCTGGGGGGCTGTAAATCCACTGGTGGTCCAACGTTGTATCAGCAGCTAGATGGTAAAGCAGGAATTGAAAGGTTAATTGATAGCTTTATTAATCAGATTGCGCGCGATGAGAAAATAATTCACTATTTTGAAGATGCAAACATCACGCATTTTCGTGATGGGTTTATTAACCACTTATGCGCTTTAACTGACGGGCCTTGTGAATACATCGGCGATGACATGGTCGCGATTCATACTGGTATGAATATTAATGAGACTGACTTCAATCATGTTGTTGAGTTGCTTATTAATGCGATGAATGAACTGAATATCAATCATACAGTGCAAAATAAAGTGTTAGCAAAAATGGCTCCATTACGAGCTGAGATTATTGAAATTTAAACAGTGCTTTATCGATTGCTGTTAGTTTAGGTTATCAAAAGAGTTTTAAAGTGAAAAATATGTCGGAAAGTAAAAAGAATAGAGAAAATAAAGCGCCAATCAGTGTTTTCATCGTCACATTGAATGAAGCTGAACATATTGAAAATACACTTAAAAGTGTCAGCGAATGTGCTGAAGTTATTGTTATTGATTCAGGCAGTACTGATGGCACGGTTGAGATAGCTACAGAGCTAGGTGCAAAGGTAATTTACCATCCATGGGAGGGTTATGCGAAGCAAAAGCAAATAGCGATGGAGCATTGTAGCTTTGATTGGGTTTTGAATTTAGATGGTGATGAAGAACTAACGCCTTCTGCATTACAGGTCTTATGTAATGCTATGGAGGAAGATAAATATACCGCAGTGCGTTTAAAACGTATTGATCGCTTTATTAATAAGTTTCCAACTGGTTGGGTTAAAAAGCCAAATAATGTCAGGTTCTACAAAAAAAGTGATGCATGTTTTAACGCCAAAAAATTGGTTCATGAAAGTGCCACTGTAGAAGGTAAAGAGCTTTATGCTAAAGAGTATTTTTTACATTATGGTTATAACGATATCGACACCTTAACAGCCAAAAATAATACCTACTCAACCTTAAGAGCAAAAGAAAAAATTATACAAGGTAAGCGCTATTCTATTTTGAAATTATTGCTTGTTTTTCCTATTACATTTATTAAAGAGTATATATTCTGTCGATTTTTTCTGTTTGGTAATCGAGGGTTTATAAAATCAATGATGACCGCTCATTATGCTTTTTTGAAAGAAGCAAAGTTATATGAACAAAATAAAAAGCAAAAAAAATAAACCTATTTTTGGTTTGTTTGTATTTTTAGCATTATTACCCGCTGATATTGTCAGTAAATATTGTAGGCAGCAACATATAAAGTATGAAAAATTTAGTAACCGCCACGTGGTTAAATGAACATCTAACCGACCCTAAACTCGTTATTTTTGATGCAGGAATGGTGCGTCCTGGTTTACCTGGGCAATATCAGCCTCACGCTAAGCTACCCAATGCTTTGCGCTTTGATTTTAAAAAGCAGTTAGCGGATTTATCCAGCGGCTTATCGCATACTATGTGTAGTCCTGAGCAGTTTACCGAGCAAATGCAATTGCTGGGTGTTGATAATGATTCACTTGTTGTTATTTATGAAGATGGCGGACTATTTAGTGCCGCGCGTGGCTGGTGGATGTTTAAAGCAATGGGCTTTGACAACGTTAAGGTTCTCAGTGGCGGTTTAGCTAAATGGCAATCACTCGGTTACCTCACTCAAGTTGAATACAGCCAAAATCACCACAAGGGTAACTTTAAAGCAAGAGCGCGTGTAGGGTACTTTATCGATACAGCAGCCGTGTTTAATGGTATTGATGACGATGATGTACTTTTGCTTGATGCACGAAGCTATAAGCGTTTCACTGGCGAAATGGCAGAGCCTCGCGAAGGTATGCGCAGTGGGCATATTCCTAATAGTTGTTCATTACCGTTTGCAGCATTACTCAATGACGGGGAAGCTAAGCCACTGACACAAATAAAAGCGGCGTTTGAGACGGTAATAGATGGTCAAAGTATCTTACAGTTTAGTTGTGGGTCGGGCGTAACAGCGTGCATATTGGCATTGTTTGCTGATGAATGTGGCTACGAAAACTTACATGTATACGACGGTTCATGGAGTGAGTGGGGCAGCCGTGATGAGTTGCCTATCGAAACCGGCTCTAGCCCAGCACGTTAAAGTGCAAACCCGTAGTGTTGCCAGTAATCAATGGCTTTGTTATTGAGAGGCTGGCGTACTTGTACTTTACTTGCCGTTGCTGACGGGCTGTGTTGTTTGTAAAAATCTAAACATTGTTCTTGCCACGTTAAATCACAAAATGCATAAACCTGCTGCGTGCTTGCAATCGGATTAGTTACGAGTTCTTCGTACTTTATAGTGATTACATTATCAGGGTATTTATTTGTAAAGTGCTCAATCAAATCACCGCAGTCTTCATAAAAGTTCTTTATATTATTTAAGTTATAGCTGTAGTGATGAAAGGGACTTGCTGGATTATAAAGTTGGCGAAAATTAGCAATACAGCTGTCTTTTTCCCCGCGTTGCATACAAATAATTTTAGCACTAGGAAAGGCTGCTAAAATTAAATCAATATAATAAAAATTGAATGGCTGTTTATCGCAGCTACGTAGCTGTGGATCCACTAGTTGCGTAATACGCTGTTGATATTGAGCCAATTGTGTTGTTAGTTCGCTATTTTTATACACGGCATTGATTACGCTACTATTTAACAGCTGAGTATTATTGCCTTGGCAAAGCTGGGCAATGTCATTGAGTTCACCCACCCCTTGTACGTGTGTTGACTGGTTTATTATTTTCTCCATCAAAGTAGTGCCGGAGCGCGGCATACCCACAATAAACAATGGTGCAAAATTGTTGTGATTTATTTGCGGCCTATAATCATCACTTAAAGCGATAAGCTGCCTACAAAATTCACGATGGGCTTGTGCGTTATATTTAACATTTTGATAGATAAGTTTTTTACTTGTATTAAAGTGAGTAAAGGCCTGCTTATAATCAGTGCAATGTTCATAATTAAGTGCAATTGCGTGGTGCAAAAATTGCTGCTGTATCGGGGTTTTAGCGTACTCGGTTAAACCTAAAAGCAGTTGTAAATGCTGCTTAGCCTGTTGGTTATCGTTAAGTTCGGCCAGTGAATAGTGAGCCTGAAAATGCTGCGGGTGTTGTTTTATAAGTGAATGCAGTAGCTGTACTGCATCATTAAATTGCCCCATTATTTTATACGCTACAGCTAAGTTATAGCTCATCTGTGGATTTGTAGGAGCATGTTGATGAGCCTGCAGTTGCCATTCTAACGCGAGTTGATAGTGCCCTAAACGAGTTAGTACATTGGCAATTAAATCGCACTCAATAGCATTAAACTGTGTGTGCTTTACTGCTTTATTAATCGCTTGTTGCGCATCTAACAGCTTGCCACTGAGTACCGCTAATTTTGCCAAGTGAGCAAAGTATAATGGCATTGGATCAATGCTAATCGCTTTATTGAGTAGTTTATGTGCCTTGCTATTATCGTTTGCAGCAATGTTTATTTGCGCGAGTAAAAAATAACTAAAGTGATCATTCGGTGTGTTGTTAATATTACTGACCAGTAATAAATGCGCGTCGTTAAGCTTGCCATGGTTAATAGCGTGCTCAATTTGTTGTTGTAGGTTTTTTTGAGCGGATGTTAATTGCATAGTAATAAGCATAAAAGCCTTGGCGTAAAACACCAAGGCTTTTTTAGTTTACAAAGAGCTGTTATTACAGTTCAAAGTTATACGTAAACTTCATACCAATAGTACGAGGTGTTGTGGTGTAGTGACCATACACACGTTGTAATTTAGGCAGTTCTTTGTTTAGCTCTTCATACTTAGTCATGCCAGCCCATGATTTATCACGGCGTACCGAGGTAAACGCGTACTTATCGAATAAGTTATCAACATAGAGAGTGGCTGACCACATATCACCGGTTAACTTGGCTGATAAGTTACTCAGTGCATAACCTGAAAGTGTTTCGCCATAAGCTTTTAAGCCGACTTTAGTGATCACATCACTTTGCGCGGTCATACCGTAGTTAATGCTTAGCAATTTATCATCGAGTACATCTTGCTCGTAACGTAGGCCAAATGAAAACTGATGCTCAGGCGCGCCTGGTAAACGGTCGCCATCAGAGCCATCGTAATATGTTTGATACTGTGCGTATTCATCGTCCAGTACACCTAATAACCCAGGAGCATCTTCAGTTAACTGTGCCTTTGCATAAGCATAAGTGGCGTAGGCAGTCCAGTTATCAGCAATCATAGCGCGAGATGAAATTTCCACGCCCTTTGAGTTAGCTGTAGCTGCATTTGAGGTGATTAGCTCTTGACCATTTACGGTTGCAGTACCTACTTGTGCGTCTTTCCAGTCAACGTTAAATAGCGCCGCATTAAAGTGTAAGCGATTTTTAAACCAGCTTGATTTAAAACCTAGCTCATAGTTTACTGTGGTATCGGGTTCATAACCAATTTCATTTGGAAGAGCACAGACTATTTGCTGTTCAGGTAATATATCTGGGCAAGGTGCTAGACCGTTGCCACCGCCAATTCTAAAGCCTTCACTTACGGTAAAATAAGCAAGTACACCAGAATTAAATGTGTAATTAGCATTAAATTTAAATAAGTTACCGTTATCACTGGCGCTCGTATTCACCATTGTAAGTTGATCTAATGATGAAAAATCACCTGAGTACAACGGTGTTGCTGAGCCAGATGTTGTTGATACATCATACTCGTAAAAACGCGCGCCAAGTGTCACGTTAAATTGCTCGGTAAAGGCATACCCTACCTCACCAAATAAAGCTTGTTCAGTGATCTCAGAGTCACTGACTAAAATATACTCGAGATCTTGTTGCAGATTAGGAATATCATCGCCCCAAAACTCAGTTAAACCGGGTGTGTATTCGCGATCGTCTGAGTGAGTTTCAAGTTTGTTGTAATAACCACCGACAATCCAGTTAAAAGCGCTATCAGAGTTAGACACTAAACGAATTTCTTGAGTGAAACTATCACGTTTTGACGTATCCAAAGTTTGCGCTACAAACGCAGGGAAATCAGCATAACCACTCCAAATATCGTAAAGCAAATCAGTTTGGTCACGTTGCCCAGATTGCTCATAGCTTGACCAGCCTGATGCCGACACAAGTTCAGCAAAGCCTAAATCAGCTTTGATCTCTAAACTTAATAAATCGTTTTCTTCTTCACCTGGCTCAAGAATACGCGCGGCATTTTCATATTGACCAATCATACCGTGTAATGGGTTGGTATCGCTTAGTGAATTATATTGCGATGTTGAATTGCCACCGTTTTCTTGCTTTTGATAAAAGTAGTTAAGCGTTGCTTCAACTGCTTCGTTAGCTTGCCAACGCAGTGATACACGACCAGTAGTGATTTGCTCATCATTTACGTCACTAACACGGCGTAAGTTGGCGTTTACATCTTGCTGATTGGTAAAATCTGGATTTGGGTTTGATACACCGGGGTTTTGCACCACGTAGTTATAATCGATATAACCTGGGTTAGTGTAATGATTTACACTGGCGCGAATAGCCAACACATCCTCAATTAAAGGCGTATTGAATACCAAGCCAAACTCACCGCCCGTACCGTCACTTTCATTTAATGCAAATATATCACCGGTTACTTGGCCTTCTGTAATATCAAGCTCAGGCTGCTTTAATAAGTAACGAATAGCGCCACCTAATGTACCAGCACCATACAAAGTGCCTTGCGGGCCAATAAGTACTTCAACACGATCAACATCAGTTAAACGTAAATCAATATTAAGTGGAATTTCGCCCACATAAGTAGCAACAGTACCGCCGTCAGAAATACGATCAGAGGTATTGGTATTTAAGCCGCGGACAATAATCGGTGAGCCTTCACGCCCGCCTTGATCAGAAATAGTTAAACCGGGCACCCAACGCGCTATATCTTCAAGATCACCAATGTTTTGATCTTTGATCACATCGCCATCAAGAGCGGTAATATTAAGGGGGGCTTCTTGCACTGAACCCGCACGACGCGTTGCAGTTACTTGAATAGTTTCGATTGCTTTATCTGCTTGAATTGCTGATTCAGCAGCTGATAGTGGTTGGCTATTAAATAAAATGGCAGAAACGGCAGAGGCAAGTAACGCAGGTCTAAAGGCAGTCATGTTCATTTTCCGAATAAGTTACAGTATATTTATGCTTAAAAAGTAGCCTAAACCACTTTGTAAGGCGCAATTAAGTAAATTCTTAGTGAATTTATATCCAATTGTAATGTATTTTTATTCTGATAGTCATGCGTTATTTGCAATATTATTTAAATTATTTGAATAACTATTTACTGTTTTCGGTACGGACAATTTTTACAGTTGTTTTTGCAGCAGTTGCCGCGCTTTAAAAAAAACCAACGACTGAATACCATATAGCCGTTTTGCATCTCATAATCGAGGCGTTCAATTAAATTAGCATTACTTTGAAAGGGCTTAGCAAAAGCGACTTGTTCTTTAAGGGGGCGCTGATACAGCGTGTTTAAAAATGTATTAATTTTTTCCAAAGTACACACTTGGCATAAACAGCTGGTGGTTGTGCTATCAAGCGGTAAAATAGCAGGCAGCTCATTGCACCAACAGGCATTGATATTATCAACATTGCAGGTGAGAGTAGCTTGGCATTGCGAACAGGCTAAAGTAGTCATTCAATATTCATTTAAGCTTTAATAATTATCATCTATAGAATAACAGATAAACACATATGAACAGAGCACAAGCCTTAGCAGAATTTACCACCTTTGGTAAACACAAAGACGAAGCCATCGGCATTATTGTTTCATCACTAGCAGATGATCAAAGCCTAGCCTACATATTAACGCTCGAAGCCGTACTCGATGTGCTCACTCGATGCCTTGCCGGCGAGATAGATTTAGACGATCTTGAGCTGTGGGCCAATGTTATTGAATCAAGAACCGACATAGACCACAGCGCTGTCGAAGGCGCAATTTATGCCCTAAGCAACAGCGAACAAATGGGTGAGCTCGATAATAGTAAAATTGAGAGATTGGTTGAGTTGTTGAAAATTTAGCCGTCAGCCGTCAGCCGTCAGCCGTCAGTTTAGAGATAAAATATAAACCGTGCTTGACTTAACAAGCATGGTTTATATTTTTGAGCTTACAGCTTACAGCTTACAGCTTACAGCTTACAGCTATTACTTATGATATCCCAAGCAGGTTTCTACTTCGTTTTTAGAACCTAAAATAACGGCTACACGCTGGTGAATGGCGTCTGGTTGAATATCCATGATGCGCTCAGTGCCTGTTGATGCAATGCCGCCAGCTTGTTCGATAAGCATGGCCATTGGGTTTGCTTCATAAAGTAAGCGTAGTTTATTTGGTTTGTTTGGATCCTTAGTGTCGGTAGGATAAGTAAATAATCCACCACGACATAAAACACGATGCACATCACCTACCATGGCTGCAATCCAACGCATGTTGAAGTTACGAGCGCGTGGGCCTGTTTCGCCAGCCATTAAGTCATCAATGTAACTTTGCATAGCTGGTTGCCAATGGCGTTGGTTTGATGCGTTAATAGCGTATTCGTTGGTGTCTTCAGGTACTTGTGCAAAATCTTGAGTAAGTAAAAATGTGCCGTGCGTTTTATCAAGGGTGAAAAAACGTGTACCTTTACCGGTTGTTAGCGCAAGAGTAGTGCATGGGCCATATAAAACATAACCCGCCGCAACTTGATTTTTACCCGGCTGCATAAAGATGCTCTGATCTGCTGCATCTGAACCTTCAGGTGCTTTCATGATAGAGAAGATAGTACCGACTAATGAGTTGATATCGGTATTTGATGAGCCGTCAAGCGGGTCGAATGCGACGATATATTCAGCGTCAGGGTTACCCGCAACGGTGTAATCTTCTTCTTCAGAGGCAATCGCTTTTACGTAGCCTGATTCCAGTAATATGTCTTTGAGGAGCTGGTTGGTTACTACATCAAGTTTTTTTTGTGTTTCGCCTTGAATGTTTTCATCAAGTGTTGAACCGAGTACGCCTGAAAGTGCACCTTGGCCAACACGAAAAGAAATTTCTTTACATGCAGCTAAAATGGTTCGGATCAAAGAAATTAATTCTCTTGGGCAACCGTCTTCAAGTAAAACCGGTGGAAGTCTACGCATTCTATTTTCCTGATAACGTTATGGGCTGTAATAATCTTTTTATGTGAGAGCGACTATGACAGCAAGCGCTGAATTTCGTCTTAAATAACTGTATTTTAGATGTAACATCCTATACTGGAAGTACCCATACAATCTTAAAACGCGAATAACAAAGATAAGATTATGCAAAAAATACCATTGATACGTTACATACTCTTTACTGTGTTGCTAACTATGATAACCCAAGCGCACGCAGCAATTAAGTCTATAAATGATTTTACTGAACAAATGAATCATTTTCCGGGCTATTTCTCTTTTTACTACGATAATGAAAACGGTAAAATTTACTTAAAAGTAGATAAACTGAAACAGCAATTTTTACTACAGCAAAGCTTACCTTACGGTGTTGGCTCTAACGATATCGGCCTGGACCGAGGCCAACTTGGCAATACATATTTAGTGCAGTTTGAGCGCTTTGGCGACAAAGTGATGCTCAGAGCAATCAATACTTATTATCGTGCAAATACCACAAATAAAGCTGAACAAAAAAGTATAAAAGAAGCGTTTGCATCAAGTATTTTAGCGGGTTTTAAAGTTGTTGCACAAAACCCACAAGCCGTATTGATTGATTACACTCCTTATTTATTGAGTGATGTACATGGTGTAAGCCGAACACTCGCTGCGCGTAAACAAGGTAACTTTAGTTTAGACGAAAATCGCAGTGCTGTGCTTGTTGAACGTTCAAAAGCGTTTGTTAAAAACACTGAGCTTGAGGCTGTACTCACTTTTAAAGGCTCTCAACCGGGGGAGTTTATACGTCAAGTAAGTGCCGACCCTTATGCATTAACTGTGCATATGCATCATTCATTAATTCAATTACCTGATGATAATTACACACCGCGTAAATTTCACCCTCAATCAGGGTATTGGAGTATTGAACACAAAGACTATGCAGCGCCTTTGAGCGAGTCAATGCTGGTACGGTATATACCGCGTCATCGTCTTAGTAAAAAAGATCCCTCATTACCGATAAGCGATCCTGTTGAGCCGATTACTTATTATTTAGATCCAGGTGTTCCTGAGCCAGTAAAAACCGCTTTATTAGACGGTGCTAAGTGGTGGGATGATGCGTTTGCTCAAGCGGGTTATAAAAATGCTTTTATTGTAAAAGTGTTACCAGATGATGCGGATCCGATGGATATTCGCTACAACGTTATTCAATGGGTACATCGTGCTACACGCGGATGGTCTTATGGAAGCTCAGTAATTGATCCTCGCACCGGGGAAATTTTAAAAGGCCATGTAACGCTTGGCTCGTTACGCGTTCGTCAAGATATATTAATAGCAGAAGCCTTAGCAGCGCCTTACTTAGAGGGTAACGAAGTTGCTAAAACCCTACAAGCAATGGCTTTAGATCGTATTCGCCAGCTTAGCGCTCATGAAATTGGTCATACCCTTGGTATAGCCCATAACTTTTCAGCATCAGTGGCCGATCGCGCATCAGTGATGGATTACCCACACCCATTATTAAGCTTTACAGATAAAGGTGAGCTTGATGTTAGTCGTGGTTATGCACATGGTATGGGGCAGTGGGACACGCAAGTTATAAAGTATGGTTACAGTGATTTCACTAATCTTGATGAAGACGCTGAACTTGCTGCTATTTTGGCTGATAATAAAGCCAAGGGGCTTGAGTTTATTTCTGATACCGATGCGCGTGCAAAAGGCGGTGCTCACCCAACAGCACACCTTTGGGATAATGGGGCATCGCCAAGTGATGAGTTAACGCGTGTACTGGCTGTGCGAAAACTCGCTTTGGCTAATTTTGGTATTAAAAATATTAAAACGGGCGTGTCGATTTCACAGTTAGAAGAAATGTTAGTGCCACTTTATTTATTTCATCGTTATCAAGTTGAGTCTGCGGTTAAATTAATTGCAGGTGTTGATTATGACTATGAAGTACGGGGTGATACCGCGATAAAAGGTGCGCAAGTTGTTGAAAAACGAACTCAGCAGCTTGCTCTAACAGCTATCTTTGAAACATTACATGCAGATAATTTAGTGTTGCCTGAGTCTATTTTAGCGCTGATCCCACCAAAGGCGTATGGTGAGTCTAAAAATCGAGAAAGCATTGTAGGTCGCACGGGATTAACGCTTGATGCCATGGCACTTCCTGAAGTGGCGGCGCAACATAGCTTATCTTTATTGCTTAATAGCCAGCGTTTAAACCGTTTGGCGCAACAACAAGTGCGCAGTGATGCATTTTTTAGTCTGGATGAATTACTTGCAAAAGTGTATCAGCAAGTGTTTTTAATTCAGAGTAAAAAAGGCATGGCAGGTAAAATTGACCAGCGAGTACAACTTCTTACTGCCAAACAGTTCGCTGACTTAGTGGCCAGTGATAAAGTAGCGCCAGAAGTGCAAGCTCAGCTGCGTTATTACTTAGTAAAATTGAATAAAGTCTACCAGCAGGATTCACTACTAAGCAGTGCCAGTGTAGGCGATAGTGCGTTTAAACAGTATTTAGCTGATCAAATAAGTCAATTTTTAAAAACAGGGCAATGGCCTGAAAACTTTAAAGCATTACCAATTCCACCGGGTTCACCTATTTAAATGTAGGCGCGGGTTTATCCCGCGCACTTGAGGCACCCATGCGCGATGTAAAATCGCGCCTACCATTTTTCTTGCATAAAACTGGTTTTTTGTTAACCTAGCCACCTTCCATTTTTAGTCTTTTTGAGGTGTTTATGGCGTTTTTATCTCGGTCGATATTGGCGTTATCTATAGCACTTTCAAGTCTGCATCTTTCTGCCCAAGCTCAGTGTGAAGTTGAATTAGGTCATGGTTTAATCATCACCGACGATATTATTCGTATTGTTGATAAAGGCCAAACACGCGTCCAAATTAATAATGATAATCAATTGTTTATCCGTGGTTATTGGATTGACTTAAGTAATGAGGAAAGTTTGGTTTTAGCCCAGTTTAGTGCCGGTATTCGCGATACCGTGCCTGAGTTAGTTGAGCTGGCTACTGATGGTGTTAATCTGGGTTTAAGTGCGATTGAGCAGGTTGTTGAAGGTATGTCTGATAAAGAACCTGAAGTACTAAAAACACAACTGCAGTACGTAGAGCGTGCATTAATGGATAAATTTAAACGCGGTGATGACTTCTTTTTTATCGCGCCGCAATCATTATCTAAAATTGATGATTTTTTTACCGAAGAGATCAGTAAAAAAATTCACTCAGCGGTACATGGCTCATTAGGTGCAATTTTGGTTTCACTTGGTGATGCGTTTAAGTCACGTGAAGGTAATATTGAAGATCGAATCAACGACATGGGTTTACGTATGGATATTATTTCGAAAGAAATTGATAAGTCACTCCAGAAAAAAGCGCACCAACTTGACTTAAAGGCCTCTGAATATTGTGAATGCTTAAACTCGTTAGATGTAACAGAATCGCGTTTGCAAATGATTGTACCAAGCTTAGCTGATTTTGATTTAGTGCAAATAAAATCCTAAGCACGGGATGCTAAATAGCTAAAAAAAAGCCCGCTTTTATTTTGCGGGCTTTTTTATGGGAAGTAAATAAGTGCTTATGATCTAAACTTACCGGCTTCAGCTTCAAGGTTGCTGGTGAGGCCTTTAATTAAATCAGTTGCTGCGTGCGCTTGATGCGATACATCAGCTGTTTTTGATGCCGTATCAGATATTGTCACGATACGCCTAGCGGTGTCTTCTCCTGCGTCAAGCTGCTCTTTAGCTGCTGTGGCGATTTGGTGGCTCATTTGTGCAATGGCACTAAGGGATGATGCAACGCGTTGTAGTTCTTCACTGGCATTTTTAGACTTCGCAACCGTTTGTTCGCTAGTCGCAATACTCAGGTTTACAGATGTTTTAGCGTCTTGCGTAGCCGTTTGTAGTTTGCCAATCATATTACGAATTTCTTCGGTGCTGGTTTGCGTGCGTTGTGCGAGTTGGCGAACTTCATCGGCCACAACGGCAAAACCACGGCCTTGCTCACCGGCTCGGGCCGCCTCAATTGCAGCATTAAGTGCAAGTAGGTTAGTTTGTTCGGCAATACTTTGAATGACACTCAGTACATTGGCAATGTTGTTAACTTCGTCATCAAGTGTTTGGATATTATTACCAGCGCTGTCAATTTGCTTTTCAAGAAGTACAATTGTTTCCGCCGCTTCGGTTGTTAAATCGTTGGCTTTTTGCCCTTGATTTTCAGCTTCTTGAACAGAGTAGGCTGCTTGTTCTGCATGCTCAACAACAGTTTGCGCAGAGGCCGTAAGCTCAGTGATAGCTGATGCGACCATATGCGTTTCTTCATTTAGGCTCAGTGTTAGTTTATCAAGTTCAGTTGAGCGTGACTCGTTATCAAAGCTTTGACTTTTAAGGCTATCAGTGACGTCTTTAATACTGCCTACTACACCACGTAAACCTTGCTGCATATATTGCATGGCTGCAATAATGCTCTCAGGTGGCGCGTCTGTACGAATATGTGAGTTTAAATTGCCACGAGACACTTGTTTTACTATATCTATAACTTCAGTGACCTCGCCGCCAAGTGCATTGCTCAAAGCAATACCAAAGCGAGCAATTGCAATAGTTAAAACAATTGCAATAACAAGGGATAAGCCTAGTAACCACTTTGCGGTATTCCAATAACGCTCGTCGACTTCTTTAGCACTAATGCCAGTACCTACATACCAACCAAAGTAGGGTGTTTTCTGTACTACTGAGGTCAAATCAACTGTTTCGCCATCACGGACTGAATCCCAGTGGTAAGTAATAATTTTATTCGTTTGACGACCAACTAATTGCTCAACCATACGACCAATACTTTTACCGCTGGCATCTTTAAAATCATTAAAGCTCGTACCATGCAGTTGGGGATCGTGAGGAGTGGCAATAAAGTCAAGCTCGTCATTTACCACGTAAACATATTCAGAATCATGGTATTTGTTTTCACGAAGCATGTTAGTTGCAAATTCGCGGGCTTGTTCTTGGGTTAATTGTCCATTTTGAGCGAGTAACTCAAATTGTGCGACAATATTGCTGGTACTTTTCATGAGCTGATTTATACGCGCAATATTATCGGTTTCGCTAGCGTGGCGCAGCGACTGTAAGCCAAGTAATGCAATAGCATTAAGTGCTATAAACATCGCCCCAGCAAATAGGATAGTTTTTGTTCTTAATGCTAAACCTGACAGCACATTGAGCCCCTTATTTATATTATGACCCTAAATTTCTACCATGTTTATCGACCCGTTGTCAGATTTAATTAATGATTATTAGGGAGTTTTACGTGATTTTTACTCAAGTTAAAAAACTTGCTGAATTAAAGATTAACCTCTTCAGACGTTAATTGTCGATACTCACCACTTTTTAAAGAGTGCTCTAGTTCAATACCGTCTATTTTCTCTCTATGTAACTCAACAACTTTATTGCCTACGGCTGCAAGCATTCGTTTAACTTGATGGTATTTACCTTCGCTAATTGATAAGCGTAAGCTAAAAGTAGCAAGTTGCTCTGCAATGGCTGGCCTTGTGATTTCTTTTTCGTTATGTAGTTGTATACCTTGACGAAGTTGTTCTAGTGCATCTTCAGTTATTGGCTCTATGGTTTCAATTAGGTAAGTTTTAAACTTATTGTGTTTTGGTGAGGTAATTCTATGAGACCAATCGCCATCGTTGGTGATCAAGACTAATCCTGTTGTATCGATATCAAGGCGACCTGCAACATGAAAATCACTCATGTTAGGTTCATCAAATAAATCAAATACGGTGGGATGCATGTCATCTTTGTTGGCACATATATAACCCACCGGTTTATTTAGCATGAAATAGCGCTTACCCAAAAATACAAGAGGCTTGCCTTGCCAGGTTACTTCATCTGTTGCTTTGATTGATAGATCAGGTGCGGTCGCGAGTTCTCCATTAACTAATGCAAATTTGCTTTTAAGCCCGGCTTTGACTTTTGTACGTGGGATCTCAGCAAGGTGGCTAATGAATTTATCTAAGCGGCAAGGGAATTTCATTGGGTTCACATTTTTAGTCGGCTACAATGGCGGCGATTATAGCCGATAGTGATATACCATGACAGTATCAAGCGGACAAATATTACAGTATTACAATACACAAATCACCATGGGTGAACTTGAGCTTGATACTGCGCAGTTAAAGGCTGTAACGGCACTTGATGAGTTAGCAAACGCTTTACAGACACCCCTAAAATGGTGGCAGCCACCGCTTGTTGTAAAGGGGGTTTATTTGCATGGGCCTGTCGGGCGAGGCAAATCGATGTTGATGGATGTATTTTATACTCGCGTGATGATTTCACAAAAAACGCGTCTACACTTCCATCATTTTATCGCGCAAGTACATCAGCGTTTAGCGCAATTACAAGGAATTAAAAACCCGTTAGATCAAATAGCCAAGGAGTGGTCAGCCAATCTTAAATTAATATGTTTTGATGAGTTTTTTGTTTCTGACATTGGCGACGCGATGATCATGGCTGGGTTATTTAAAGCATTATTTGCAAGACAAGTCGTGCTTGTTGCAACTTCTAACTGTCAACCAGAACAGCTTTATTACAATGGCCTGCAAAGGGCGCGGTTTTTACCTACGATAGAATTAATTAAGCGGCATTGTCATATTATAGATGTAGCGGGAGAGGTCGATCACCGTTTTAGATTTGGCCAATTAGCGACGCATTACTTTGTTGGGGCTTTAGAGCGTACATTAATCTCGCACTTTAAAAGCTCTGAAAACCATATAAGGCAAGGCTCAAATATTAGCGTCTGTGGTCGTAATATGACGTACTTAGTGCGCAGTGAAAATGCCATTATGTTCGACTTTATGGCGCTTTGCTCAGGAGCTCGTAGCACCGCAGATTATATTTATTTAGCGCAACATTTTACGCGTATTTATATTGCAAACGTGCCAGTTATGGGAGCAAGTGCGACAAATAAACAAATAGTGCATGGTATTGAAGATAGCTATCAACGTGAGAAACAAGATTTACAAGAGCATACACTCGATGACGAAGCGAGACGCTTTATTGCGTTAGTGGATGAGTTTTATGATCGCGGTAAGCTATTGGTGATTGGTGCCGATGTTGCTATTGCACAGCTCTATCAAGGTAAAAAATTGGCTTTTGAATATGCACGAACTGTATCTCGATTGGTTGAGATGCAAAGTTGGCCACTTATAAATTAAAAAAGGCAGGCTTTTTCAAGCCATGCCTTTGGTAACAACCTAGTAGGAATATAATCTAGCTCAATTTAAATCGAGCTAGGTATAAATTTATAAAGCTAATTATATTTTTAATATATTTAGCTATCCATCGATAGTCACAATGCTAGACATTCACTTCCACTAAAAAGGATGAGAATTATTTTATTATCTAAGGCTGTGACTGTTAGTACGCTCACTACTTTGGACGGGCAGAACAAAGATTTAGTTAACGTTTTAACGAATAGATTTGTACAGGCAATGTTTTATGCAATTGCGGACAAAAACTCAATAAAGAATGGCTCGTTTATTTCCCTATTTTATATCTATTTTATATCTATTCATTAAAAAACAAATGGTTACCTGTTTATTTTTTGGTGGCTCTTAAAACACGTTTATTTAATTTGTTGAGTAACTTTGCTTTTTGTCACTATAAAAGGGTATCCTTTCTGGTATCTAAATTGGAGGTGTTAATAGCCGTTTATGAATATGAATCAGCCGTTTCTGTTAGGACCTTGTCGAGTTTTACCCTCTGAGAATAAATTAGGTTGTGCAAATGTTGAAGTGGTCTTACAACCAAAGTTCATAGAGCTATTGTGTTTTTTAGTTTCTCGCTACCCAGAAGCCGTTACTCGTGAAGAGTTAATTGAAAATGTATGGAATGGTAATAGCTATGTAGGTGAAAAAGCACTTACGAATGCTATTTGGCACCTGAGAAAAGCATTTAAAGAGCTTGACCCCGATACTATTTATATTGAAACACTTCGTAAAACAGGGTACCGAATTACGCTAACGCCATGCTCTTTAACCCAAAATGAATTAGTAGCAATACCCACTAAAAAAAGTATATTTTCTCGTTTTTCATCAATGCAAGTTATATGTGCTGTTATTACAGTTATTGTGTTTGTTACTAGCCCCTTTTATTTCCTACA
Organism: Pseudoalteromonas porphyrae; assembly: GCF_001298125.1. Lineage (NCBI taxonomy): Bacteria > Pseudomonadati > Pseudomonadota > Gammaproteobacteria > Alteromonadales > Pseudoalteromonadaceae > Pseudoalteromonas > Pseudoalteromonas porphyrae. Next base: position 66,431 of record NZ_LHPH01000030.1, read on the forward strand.
TGATAACTCTAGCAAAACTCGCAATTACAAAACACGCTTAACAGATCATATTGAAACACTAACTACAAGCCCAGGGCGAGAGCTGTTTCCGGGGGTATCAAACGACAACCATTTATTAGTGTACTCATGGGGAGAGCCGGGTGAACTTGCCAACCTTTATTTACAGGATTTATTTTCTCCCGAGCAAGCTGCTATTGCTTTAACAAATAGCGATGGTATTGAAGGGCGTGCCGTTTTTAGTCCTGATCAGCAACGTATTTATTATTATCGGCGTTCAGATGGTGGTAAATGTGACATTATTGAACAAACACTTAGTGGTGCAGCTACAAAGTTGCTCGGTAGCTGCGCTGTAAATTTTACGACAGATTTAGATATTAGCGCTCAAGGTGATAAGTTGGTCTACATCAGCGAGCGAACAGTTGACGGGACGCTCAGTTCAGAGCTCAATATTATTAACTTATCATCAGATAAAGCCGTTAGCCAAGTACCGTGCAAACAAGCGTGTAATATTCAGGATGAATCAGTGGCTTTTTCTCCAGATGGTACGAAATTGGTTGTTTCACGCAATTTACCCGATGGCCACGAAGAATTATTTTTAATCGATATTAGTAGCGGTGATACACAACAACTCACATCAGGCTTTTTGGATCTTCGAGGGGTAGATTGGCATCCCCAAAAGAGTCAGCTGGTATTCTCTGCGGTAGAACATGGGCAGCGCCAAGGCTACTTTTATCATTTAGATACAAATATTATTCAGGATTCAAAGGTTACAGGGCTAAGTTACCCTGAATATGCAGACGATGGGACTTTATATTTTCATCAATGGCATACAGATTCAACGCTTATGCGGGTTGAGTTGGGGGACAATGTTGCCAGCTCTCCATTTCCAGTGCTATCCACTGATTTTAATATGCGTTATGCAGATTTTAATGAATTAAAAAATAAGTTTACGTTTATCTCTAATGAATCTAATGAAAGTGAATTATGGATAGCGGATCAAGATGGTACAAATCGACGGCAGTTAACTGATTTTAAGTCGGGTATTTTTAATCCTATTTGGTCACCTGATGGACGTTACATTGCTTTTACATTATTCATAAAAGGCAAAAATCAGCTTTATATATATGATTTTGAAAAACAAGTAAGTGAGCAGTTAAAGACCGGTTTTAAGTACCATGCAAAAGTGTCATGGGGGAAAGACAGTCAAACTGTTTTAGTGTCGGATAGTAAATATGTGCATCGTTTTAACCTTAATGGTAAAAACTTAGGCAAAATGATTGAGCAGCCTGCTTATTATGCTTATGAAACGCAGCAAGGTGATTTAATTTTTGCTAAGCCGAGCGCTAAACAGCTTTGGGTTAAGTATGCAGATTCAGGTAGGGAAGAAGTGCTAGTGCCAAATATAAACTTGTCGAATGATTTGGCATGGCATTATGTTAAAGCGGATGAAACAAGCCTTGCGCGGATTTATTATTTTAATGTAGATCGGGCTGATTACCGTTTGAGTTATTACGATTTAGCAAACCAAAGCCATCATGATGTTATGCGCTTACCCGAGCGGGCATTTAGCCGAGCATCAGGGCTGACTTATATAGCTCAATCTGGTTGGTTAGTTTACAGCGCTTATAAATCACCACAAATAGATATAAAGCGCATTAAAGCTCAGTATTTACCTTGAGCTATATCGATTCAAAAGTACCGCTAAGTGCATTTGCGGTAGATATCGTCAGACATGTCATGAACATTGACGCTTAAACTATCTGATTCTCGGCAATAGGTTTTTAGGCATGCTAGTAAGTGTTCACTCAATTGTTGTTTTTGCGCTACGGTACGACCTTGCATAATATGCGCCCCAACATGGATAAAGCCTTCTTTACCGTCTCCTAATTGATAATGGGTATAGGCGATTGCCCGCGTCTTTATTGAGTCGAGTTCGAATAGATTACTTTCAAACGCGGCTTGGTGAATTTTTTCGACCAACACCTGTGGTAAAATGGGTAAATCTTCAGAGTGTTCAATAACAATGTGTGGCATTACTGGTTCCTTTAAATGATCGTTGAGCTTATCTTAGCAGAATACAAATGCATAAAGACACACAAGCTAGCTGGTGGGCAATATCATTGTAAATTTGTTTTATAGTTACAAATACGTTTAGTGTTAGTATTGAAAAATAGTTGAAATGAAATAAATACCCAAACTACCTCAAGAAGCTGAATTCAGCGTTTCACAGGGGCTTAATATCAAGGCGTTACTTTGCAACAATGGCAGTCCCTTTTAAGAAGTAACAACGATGAGAGTTAGTGCCTGTGAAACGCCCTACGGGTTGGTTTAAAAGCGATTTATACTGCGTTACTTTTATAAGGGATTGATTTTAATAATAGAGCCACTATTACTTGCAATCAATGCCTTGCCTAAATTGCTTTTAACTCCAACTGAAACTGGCATCTTGAGGTGGTTTGGGTATAAAAACCCTACTCTTTGAATTACGTTAAGGAACAGTATGAAATACTTAAAAATGGGTTGCTTACTGGCTGTTATTTTTACAGTGTCGGGGTGTTCTGATGATGCCGCGTCGGTCAGTTTAGGCTTATTTACCACGAAAGACATTAAAGTTAATTCGCAACAGGATCCTCTTGTTAAAGGTGTTACTTGTCATATCAGCCATATTGAGGCTAATTTAGATTTTGCAGATCCTTCCGATATGTCTATTGCATGTCGTCAGACGGGACCAATCACCGCCGACCAATTACAAGCAATAGATCGTAGTAAATCAGGTGAGGTGGTTTTTAAGTCATCAAAGAGTATTTTATTTAAATCATTAAAAGTCCGCCGTGTTTATGATGCACAGACGCGTACTTTGATGTACTTATCATACTCAACAAAAGAGTCGACAGGCAGTCACCATCACGCATTATCTACTGTGCCGCTGTATAACACACAAGCGTGGACGTGGGCACAAGCGCAACAATAACTAAAAGAGCAGATTATGTTAGCCTTATTTAAAGCAAAACCATTATTAGATGAGCAAGAACAGCAGTGGCTGATCGATACTTTTGTATGGGCAATTGAAAATTTCGACAGTGATTATTTTATAAATAATACAGATATAGTATTGCCAAACCATCAGTTCTTTCCCGATGCGGTATCAAGCATTGAGGAAATGGCGAGTAACGTTTTTGAGCGTGTAACGAATTATGCGGGAATGCACGTTTGGCCGATTCAATTGGTGGGGCCTGCGCAATTACAACCTCAAGTATTTCCTCATTTTGAGCTTTCTAACTCGCTTAGAGGTGCACAAAGTAAATTAATGGTGACGCCTGCGCACCGTGTTAATGTGTCATTTAATCCAAATCAAATTAACCAGCCACAAGATTTAGTAGCAAGCTTTGCCGGTACTTTAGCGACTATCATGATCCATCATGTTGGTGTGTTACCACCTGGGGGAAAGGAGTTTTTACCTCAGGCCAGTGATGCACTTGCGTGCTTTTTAGGCTTTGGTGTCATGATGAGTAATACGGTGTATCAATTTAAGGGCGGATGTGGATCATGTTACAACCCCTATGCTAATAGACAAGCGGCCTTGAGTGAATCGCAAACGTTATTTATGCATGCACTTATTTGCCACTTTAAAGGCCATCAAGAGTCTAAAAAATATCTAAAATCGCATTTACGTGGTCAATTTAAAAAAGCGCAAAAAGAAATTAAAGCATTGGTAAATGACACTGCTAATCCACTGTTACTCGCGCTTGATGAGAAAAAGGCAGGGTAATTAACGTGGCTTATCTTGATGAATTTTTACTAATTGCATTGGCACATTTTTTTGCGGTAGCAAGCCCGGGTCCTGATTTTGCGATTGTGCTCAAGCAGAGTATTCAGCAAGGGCGGCGAAATGCTTTGTGGACTAGTTTTGGGGTTGGTTTAGCAATATTATTACACGTTACTTATTGCTTGTTAGGGGTTGCTGTTTTACTCGCGCAATCACCGACTATTTTTATGGCATTAAAATATTTAGCCGGGGCTTATTTGGCTTATATTGGTGTGCAAGCACTAAGAAGTGCCAAACCGGCCACAGCAGAGCAGGATAATTTAGTACCATCTGCCTCAACAGAATCTGACTGGGTTGCGTTTCGCCGTGGCTTTTTAACAAATGCATTAAATCCAAAAGCAACGCTATTTTTTATGTCGTTATTTACTTTGGTGATCAGTCAATCAACACCGTTAATTGTTCAAGCTGGTTATGGCCTTTATATGGCTTTAGCAACGTGGGTATGGTTTTCGTTTTTATCCTTGGTGTTATCAAAGCAAAGTGTACGAGGTTTCTTTCAAAAAAGTGGCCATTGGTTCGACCGTGGTATTGGTGTGATTCTTATCGCGTTAGCAATAAGAATCGTGGTGTAAAAATCATCAACTAATACGCCAATACAAGAGCAGGTAAATATGACTATATATAATTTTTCTTTTGGTTCCAATATGTCTTCTAACCGTTTACTCGCGCGTTTACCTAATGCTAAGCGTGTTGGTACGGCGATCCTACATGGCTATGAACTGACTTTTAATATGGTGAGTCTTGATGGGTCAGGCAAAGGTAATGTTCGTCCAAGCAATGACCAAAATACGCAAGTATATGGTGTTGTTTATCAACTTAACCATGATGAAAAGAGCATTTTAGATGACATTGAAGGCCCGCGTTACGATTGTGTGGATGTTCAAGTAACGCTGCTTGATGGGCAAGTTCTCAATGCTCATTGTTATATTGCAAATACTACTAATGAGGACATATTACCTTATGACTGGTATATGCAGCACGTTCATCGCGGGGCGCTTGAAGCTTGTGTGCCAAATGAGTACAGTGAAGCCATAAAATCACGACAAACATGTCGAGATAGTAATAGTGAACGTGCTGCAATTGAGTTTGCAGTGCATCAACAATAATAAAAATTAAACTAGGACTGTTATGAAACTAACTAAATTAGCCATTGCCGCCACGTTATTTACAGGGTGTGCATTTAATAGCTACGCTGATATTGATACGAACAATATTAACCAAGTAATCGAAAACTCGATGGCACGTTTTGATGTGCCTGGCATGGCTGTGGCGATAGTTGAAAACGATAACGTGGTGTTTGCCAAAGGCTTTGGTGTAAGCCATTTGGAAACTGGCAACAAGGTAAATAAAGACACGTTATTTGGTATCGCATCAAATACCAAAGCATTTACGGCTGCGGCATTAGCTAAATTAGTTGATGAAGAGAAGCTAAGCTGGGACGATAAAGTGATTGATCACTTACCTGAGTTTCGTCTTTATGATGCATATGTAACCCGTGAAATGACCATTCGAGATTTACTTAGCCACCGTAGTGGTTTAGGTCTTGGCCAAGGCGATTTAATGATTTGGCCAGATACGAATAAATCAATTGAAGAAATTTTTGCCGGTTTAAAGTATTTAAAACCCGCCAGCAGCTTTCGCAGTAAATATGCTTACAACAACTTAATGTTTGTTACTGCTGGTGAGGTGGTTGCTCGAGTGTCAGGTATGAGCTGGAACGATTACATCGAAAAAAATATTCTACAGCCACTTAAAATGGGTAACTCACGTGCGGGGTTTTCGCGTATCCCAAGTAACAATAAAAACTGGGCAACGGGGCACATCCCAATGGATGGCAAGTTACATCCTTTCTTTGTTAACTACTTAGAGGACTTTCGTGGAGCTGGCGCAATAGCATCAAGCGTGAGTGATATGAGCCAGTGGTTACGTACTCAACTTGCTGGTGGCACAATGCCTAATGGCGAACAATTATTTAGTGATAAACAACAAACACAAATGTGGCACCCGCATATTACCTCTGTTGCCTCTAAATCGGCTTATGAAGCGTATCATCAACAGTTTAGAGGATACGGCTTAGGTTGGAGTATTGAGGACTATCACGGTGTTAAAAAGCTTGCACACGGTGGCGGGATTTTAGGCATGGTATCGCAAGTGACATTAGTACCAGAGAAAAACCTCGGTATTGTCATTTTAAGCAACCAGCAAGCATTCGGTGCGTTATCGGCAATTACTCATGAGGTGCTCGAAGATGCACTTGGTCTTGAAGATAAAGACTGGGTTGAAGAGCTCGCTAAAAAGCACTTTGAAGGCAAGCAAAAAGCGTACGCAAATGCTAAGCCAGAAGCGCCTGCTGACTACCAGCCACAACTACCTAATATTAGCTACACAGGTACATTGAAAGACGATTGGTATGGTGATGTTATTATTGAAGAGTTAGACGGTAAACTGCGTATTGACTTTACTCACACCAAGCGTTTAAAAGGCCAGCTAGAGCACTACACAGGCAACACATTTATTGTTAAATGGGATGAAAAACTACTTGAGGCTGATGCGTTTATTACGTTTGATATGACGACTAAAAATCGTGTTGAAAGTGCCAAAATGAAAGCTGTTTCAACGGCTGTTACAGATTTTAGTTTTGACTTTAGAAACTTAACACTAAAAGCAAAAAAATAATTAGTTAGAATTTTTATTTTAGAATAGTAAACCAAAGTCGCAAAGCCACCAATCGGTGGCTTTGTTATAGTTGCCACTTGCTGATACAGATGGAGCTTTTATGCGTACCGCGATTATTTCACATCCTTTTTGCCGCAAACATAAAATGATTGAAGATCACCCTGAATGCCCTGAGCGTTTAGATGCGATATCAGATCGCTTATTAGCCAGCGGGTTGGATATTGCAGTACAGCAAAAACAGGCCCCAAAAGCACTTAGAGCGCATTATTTGTTAGCACATGATGAAGCACTGGTAAAACAAGTTGAAAGCACTATTCCAGTTCAAGGGCTTGCATCACTTGATGGTGACACTTGGTTATGTCCAGAATCACTTATGGCGATTGAGCGCGCAGTAGGGGCTGGCATATTGGCGGTAGATGAAATATTAGCAGATAAGCTCGATGCTGCTTTTTGCTCAGTACGTCCGCCAGGGCATCATGCGAATAGAACCACCTCAGCTGGTTTTTGTGTGTTTAATAATTTAGCCATTGGCGTTAAATACGCACAAAGCAAAGGCGTAAAGCGCATTGCGATAGTCGATTTTGATGTGCATCATGGAAATGGTACACAGGATATTTTTATTGATGATGACAATGTATTATTTTGCTCGTTATTTCAGTATCCGTTTTACCCTAATACGGCAATAGAAAATAACGCAACACTCATCAATTCGCCTTTACCGATTGCCAGTGATGGCAATGATTTAAAAGCGCTGTATAACCAACAGTGGCTGCCTAAATTAACGCAGTTTAAGCCTGAACTTATTTTTATTAGCGCCGGTTTTGATGCTCATCTTGAAGATGATATGGCAAGCTTAAAATTTGTTGAAGATGACTACGCATGGCTGACTGATCAATTGGCAAAGTTAAGCAAAGAGCTTGGTTGTAAAGGAATTATCTCTTATTTAGAAGGAGGGTATTCACTTTCAGCACTTGGGCGCAGTGCAATTGCTCATGTAAAAGCGTTAGTTGATAGCGAGTAAATCAAACGCTTGTTGTGGGCTTAATTGTTGAATTTTACTCAAGCAACATTGCCCTTCATTTGCTAAATAATGCTTTACATATACACCTAACTCATCGGCACTTAATGGCTGGCATGCTTTTCCTAAAAGTGTGTGGTAGGTACCACTTTCCTCTAGCACTCTCACATTTTTTTGTTCATGCTCGCTGATCCCATATAAAAAGCAATCTACGTCACTTTGCTGATGCGCAATTTCTATTTCCTCATTATAAATGATGATTTTTGGGTATGACATGCTGGTTTATTGTCCTAAATCAAATGGTTGGTAATAAGCTTTATTATACTTTTCGGTTCGTGCCAAACAAGGAAGCTATGATGCCAAAAAGTAGCCGTTACCAAAAAGTATGTGATGTGTTTACAAATAAGGTTATTTCGTGTGTTAAGCACACGCATCTTATCGAAGCTGTGAGGTTAATGCGAGCACATAATGTCAGTGCTATTTTTGTTCAAGAGCATCGCTCTATTTGTGGAATATGGACAGAAGCTGATTGTATGAAGCTTGATTTTAATAATCCACAAATAAAAAGCGTGGAAATAGCATCAGTAATGTCGAGCCCCGTTATTAGTATTTCGAGCCAGCGATTGCTTAGCGATGCCGCTTTAGTTTTTCATCAATACAGTGTACGACACCTTTTAGTGACAGATGAAAGCGCTCTACCATGTGGCGTGATTAGCATCACGGATATTGTCCGCAATCAAGGTTTGGATCACTATTTACAATTTCGCCCTGTGAATGAGCAATACAGTAAAAATATATCAATAGTGCCTGCAAATATGGGGGTGAGTGAAGCTGTAAAGCTAATGTATGAGCGCAACGAAAAAGTTATTTTGGTATTCAATAAGCAGCAAAACGAACATGGCATTATTACCCAGCGTGATTTACTGCATTTAATTATTGAGCATGAAAGTAAGCATTTTTGTTGGGATTTTGCGAGTTGGCCACTTTATCAAATTAGCCCAAAAAATAGTTTGTTTGATGCTTATAGATTAATGTCAGATAACAATGTGCGTCATTTAGTGGTGACTGACACTCAAGAAATTAAAGGGGTTTTATCGCTTGAGCACTTAATTAATGAAATCGAAAGTGCATATTGTAGCGAACTTGAAAAAGTACTCGCACAACGAGACATCGCTCTACAGCATTCACAGCGTAACCTATATCTTGCTAATAAAATAATCGACGCTTCGCTTGATGGCATAATGATCACTCAACAAGATGGCGTAATCATTCAAGTTAATCCGGCCTTTACGACGTTAACAGGTTACCAAGAATATGAGGTAATAGGTAAACAGCCAAAAATCCTCAGTTCAGGTAAGCACGGTAAAAGTTTTTATATAAAAATGTGGCAATCTATTGCGGATAAAGGTGTTTGGCAAGGGGAGATATGTAACCGTAAAAAAAACGGTGATTTATATACTGAATGGCTCAGCATTATTCAAATAAGAGAGCCAAATTGCAGTGAGGTTGTGTATGCGGCAATTTTTAGTGATATTACAGAGCGAAAAAATGCAGAGGAGAAGATAGTTCAACTCGCTTACTTTGATGAGCTAACGGGTTTACCCAATAGACGCTTATTTAATGATAGGTTAAGCATGGCATTGGCAGCTGCACATAGAAATAACGACATGCTTGCCGTAATGTTTATTGATTTGGATCGTTTTAAAGAAATTAACGACAGCTTAGGGCACAGCGCCGGTGATGAATTATTAAAAATGGTGGCTAAACGTTTACAAGCATTGCTATGTGAAGGGGATACGCTAGCACGATTAGGAGGCGATGAATTTGTGGTGTTATGCGAGGTTGATAATATCGCATCGGTGATTAGTTTGGCTGATCAGATACTTAACCATTTGAATATCCCTTTTCAGCTGGAAGGATTGGAGGTGGGCGCAACCGCTTCAATTGGCGCAGCAATTTATCCGGAGGATGGACTCGATAGTGAGACCCTTTTAAAACATGCAGACATCGCAATGTATCGCTCTAAAGAAATAGGGCGTAACTCTTTTCAGCTGTTTAAGTCATCAATGAATGCGCGTTCTTTAGAGCGTTTAGCCATGATGAGTCGTTTTCAGCATGCGCTAGAGAATGATGAATTTGAGTTATACTTTCAACCTAAGCAATGTTTAAAAACACAAACAATAAAAGGCGTTGAAGCATTACTTCGTTGGTATGATCCTACATTAGGGATGATTTCTCCCGCACAATTTATCCCATTAGCGGAAGAGTTAGGCTTAATTGTAAAACTTGATTTGTGGGTGCTAAATAATGCCGGCATGCAACTGGCATTGTGGCAGCAAAAAGGTATAAAAGCAGGGCGGCTTGCAGTCAACGTTTCTGCGTGTCATTTGAGCCAAGGCAAGTTATCAAAAAGTGTTGAGCAGATGCTAAAGCGTTATAATTTGTCTGGGGACTGTCTTGAAATAGAGTTAACTGAAAGTAGTTTTATAAGTTCCTTTAGTCAGGCGAAAAAACAATTGCAGCAGCTAAAAAAAATGGACGTGCACATTGCGCTTGATGATTTTGGTACAGGGTATTCGGCACTGAGTTACTTAACTAAACTTCCAATAGATACCTTAAAAATCGATGCCAGTTTTATTGCCAAAATACCTGATGCGTATGGCAACAGTGAAGTCGTGGCTGCTATTATAGCGATGGCTACGAGCTTAAATCTATGCGTTGTAGCGGAAGGAGTAGAAAAGCAAACGCAGTATAATTATTTGCAAAGTTTAGGTTGTGATGTAATACAAGGTTATTATTATTGCCGCCCCTTAGCACAGCGGCAATGGTTTGAGTTTTATGCCCAGCTTACCCCAGCGTAACATCGTAAGAGGTGAATTTACGGATGTTTATTACGCCTGTATCAAAGATTAAATACTGCCCTTTGATGCCATTTAAAATACCACTGACAACGGGCTCTTTATCGAAATTAAAGGAGCTAATCTTGGTTGGGTACTCTGTAACAGGGAATTGTAAATCAACAACGTCCTCATTGAGTTGCTCAATGGCTGTTGCGCCAAATAGCTCAGCCAGTTCATTGAGTTTATCTGCAATTTGCGGAATAAGCTCAGCGGCGGCTGCTTTTAAGTCGAGTACATCATTTTGCCCTTTGAGCATGTTGCGCCAATTTGTTTTATCAGCAATAAACTGTGCTAACGCGACTTCGACTAAACCAGATTGTAAGCGTGTTTGCACTTTAAAAATAGGCAGTGCTTGGGTTGCCCCTTGATCAATCCAGCGGGTTGGAATTTGCGTGTGGCGGGTTATGCCGACTTTTAAACCCGATGTATTCGCGAGGTAAACATAGTGTGGGATCATGCAGTTTTCTTCCCCCCACTGCGGCTCACGACAGGTGCCTTGATCAAAATGACAGGTTTCAGGTTTCATAATGCACATATCGCAGCTAGCAAGCTTGCGCATACACACGAAACAGTGTCCTTGAGAGTAACTTTTTTTAGTTTTTTTACCACAACTCGAACATAAAATTGAACCGTTAAAAGTCAGTGTTAATTGTTTGCCAATATAAGCATTGAGATCAACTAACTCATCACCAATTGGCAGATGATATTGGATCGGCTGAGTTAGCGATGATTTTAATTTTTTAATTGTGCCTTGCATCTTTACGCCCCTAAAGATGTGAAAAAGGGGATTTTAACATGTAATTGCACTGACTGATTATTTAATGTGAATGACAAGGGCGTGTTGATCTTTGTGGATTGAAATTTGTTCAATCCAGGGCCGATTTAATCGCGGCGCGAGGTTTGGAATCGAGTGGGCTCGATAACTGCTCCTGCGTTATTCTACTGGCTCACATCCATGTGAGAATAAGTAAAAACCGAGTAACAAAGAGTTAATCGCCCCTAGGAAGAACCCTTTGGGCAGCGCATGTTTGGCATTTATACTGCGTTATCGCCTATTTATGGGGAACAACCACACAGCATAGGCGCTGCCTTGCCTAAATACCAAATAGACTGCTGCAAAATTAATCACGAAAGGTCAACATGCCCTAAGCCACTGCAAATAATCTGTGATGGGTATGGCTTTGGAATAATAGTAACCTTGGGTATTATTAGCACCCATTTCAATTAGTAATTGATGGGTTCCTTTATCTTCAACGCCTTCTACCGTAACACTTAGCCCTAGATTGTGCGCCATATCAATTGCGGTTTTGACAATCACTTGATGGGATTGATTCGTTGTGAGATCCAATACAAATGATTTATCAATTTTTAAGTTTGAAAAGGTGTAATTAACTAAATAATTTAGTGAAGAGTATCCAGTACCAAAATCATCAAGGATGACGTGAACACCGAGCTTTTGTAGCTGCTCCATAAAACTTTTCATTTGTTGTTGATTCTCAACGAGTGCCGTTTCGGTTAACTCAAATTTAAGCTGTTTAGCAGGTATGTTATACGTTAATAAAGCGTTTTCAATTTTTTCGGCGAGTTTATTAATACTTAAGTTTTTAGCGCTTAAGTTTACACTAACAGTGTGCTCATTAAAGCCATGCTTATTTAGTTCTACAATATCCTGACACGCTTGTTCTATCACCCATAAAGTAAGCTCATTAATAAGTCCGGTTCGTTCAGCTAATAAAATGAGTTCTTCTATATTAATATGTTGATGCTCAGGCGTTGGCCAGCGCAGCAGTACCTCACTACCAATAACTTGATTGGTACGCACGTTTATTTGTGGTTGATGGTACATTGCTAATTGATTGCTTTTAATTGCTTGTTGTAGCTTTGCAGCAAGCCCTATATCCATCGTGATGTGTGTATTTTGTTGTGAGTTGCTGATATTGCTGGTGCTATTTTTAGCTTGTTTTAAAGTCAGGTAGCCGCGTTGTAAACTAGCTTCAAAATTGCCGTTCGTTTTTGAAAAACTGATCCCTACAGCGTATTTAAGTTGTAAATTTAATCCTTGAACCTCATATTGCTTTGGTAAGTTTTTTACGGTTTTATTTAAACAAAGAGAGAGGCTTTCTCCACTTTGTGTTTTTGTTGAGATACACGCAAATATACCCGTGCCAAGATCGACAATTTTAGAGCTGCTATCTAAATTAAAATCTAGGTTAATAAACTGACGCTCATTACTTAACTGAAGCTCGAGTGCTTTTGCAACGTGGATAATTAGCCCGTTCGCTTGAGATGGGCTTAAAATGGTATTAAGAGAATTAAAATAGCGCAGTTTAATTAAACAGATCGTGTTTGGTCGTTGTTCTTGCTCAAGGTTCATATAAGCTTGCTTTAACATTGCACTATTAAGTAGTTTTGTTTGTTGAGTATGGGTTGCATGATACAGCGCTCGCTCACGTTGATAGCGGACACGATCTGCTAACGCCATTGCCATGAGTATTACTTCACATAAAATAGCCGCTAAAAAAGCATGGCGCGTTGCAAAGCTATAGGGCAATACACCTGTTAACTCTAATGGTTGGATTGCTGCACCAATAATTAGTGGGATCCAAGAAATAACATAAAATTTAGCCCAACGAAAACCACTGCGTAGCTTTTTATAAATCAAAATAATACATACGATATACAGTAAGACTAAAATACCAAAGAACACAGGGGCTGCAATGCTTTCAATAATAAAAAAGCAGCTTACAGCTAAAATAGCCATCAAGCCCAGCAGGAGTAAACTTAGCTTATAACGCCAGCATTGCTCTTTGTGGTAGCGTAAAAACATGGTACAAAATGAAAGTGTGAAAAAAGCAATGGCGTAGTTGCTAACAACAATATATTTGTGAAAAAACAACTGCCAAGAAAGTGGCCATAAATAAAAGCCAAAACCTAGTACGGCACCCATTAAGATTATTGCGCTAATAATGTAACCAATATAGACAAGGTAAACGCGATCACGAATACCAAAAAATAAAACAAGGTTGTACAGTGCCGCCATAATCAAAACACCAACAAAAATTCCCCATATCGCAGTTTGTGAGCGAGTTAACTCCTGAAACTCTGCTTCACCATATAAATTTACGGGGGTTTTACTTATTCCCGTCGTATCAATTTTTAAAACTAGCTTTTGCTTGCTTTGCGCCGGTAGTGATAGGCGAATATGGGGTACGCTGTATTGAAGTAAACTCAGTCCAAGCTCGGTATCACCTAATGTAGTTTGGTGAATAATATTATTGTGTTTATCTAAATGGTAAACGTTTAGCTGATCAACCATGGGGTTATCAAAGTGAGCAACAATTTTCTCTTTGCTGGTACTACGATTATCTAACTCGATAATTAACCAGTAATTACGGCTTTCGAAGTTCCAATCGATCTCATTAAAAGGTTTATAAATCATCGCATCAGGCTGAGTTATTACTTGCTCTAAAGAATGTTTTTTAGTGGGATCAATGAAGTAAGCATATTTTAAATAAATGGCAGTGGTTTTATCTATTGTGTATTTAGTGGGAGTTGCTAGATGGGATGCGTAATTACCTATAACAAAAAGTAGCACGAACAATATAAAAATGGCAATAAAGTGATAGCTAAGAGAATGATGTTTCAATTGTTCGGTTCTTAGAAGGTTTTTGTATTTTTAGTGTAGCATTAAAAAAAGCGCAGTAAACCGCGCTTTTTTTTTAAACAAACTGGTTAGACCTATTTTAGATCTCCCTAGCTTTGAGTTTCGCGGGCAATTGCACGATAAGCAATGTCAGTACGATATTCCATGCCTTCCCAGCTGATTTCATCAATCAGTTGATATGCACGTTGTTGTGCTTGTGTAACTGTATTTCCAAGTGCCGTTGCACACAGCACACGGCCACCGGCAGTCACTACGTTGTCACCGTCTTGTTTAGTCCCAGCATGAAATACTTTTTCATCAGCAGGGTAGCTAACTTTAAGACCATTGATTACATCACCTTTCGGGTAGTTATCAGGGTAACCTTTGGCAGCAAGAACAACACCTACAGCAGCGCGAGGGTCAAACTCAATGGTGGTCTTATCAAGCTCAACACGGTTCGCAGCTTCAATCAACTCAACGAGATCTGATTGTAAACGTAACATCATTGGTTGTGTTTCAGGGTCACCAAAGCGACAGTTATACTCGATAACTTTAGGCGTACCAGAGCTGTCGATCATCAATCCTGCATATAAAAAGCCAGTGTACGGATGGCCTTCGCTTGCCATTCCTTCTACCGTTGGAGTGATCACTTCGTTCATAATGCGCTGGTGGATTTCGTCAGTAACGACAGGTGCAGGTGAATATGCACCCATACCGCCGGTATTAGGACCAGCATCGCCATTGTAAGCACGTTTATGATCTTGGCTGGTAGCAAACGGTAATACGTTTTTGCCATCAACCATAACAATAAATGACGCTTCTTCGCCGTCTAAGAACTCTTCAATCACTACGCGACTGCCAGCCTCGCCAAAAGCATTCCCCGCAAGCATGTCGCGGATTGCATCTTCAGCTTCAACTTCAGTCATGGCAACAATTACGCCCTTACCTGCAGCAAGGCCGTCAGCTTTAATTACAATTGGCGCGCCTTTTTCTCTTAAGTATGCAAGAGCAGGGTCTATTTGTTCGAAGGTTTGATAATCACCCGTTGGGATCTTGTGACGTGCTAAAAAGTCTTTTGTGAATGATTTAGAGCCTTCAAGCTGTGCAGCGCCTGCCGTTGGGCCAAAAATAGCTAAGCCGTGCTCTCTAAATTTATCAACAACACCCAGTACTAGAGGAATTTCAGGGCCAACAATCGTAAGCTCAACGTTATTTTGTTGTGCAAAGGCGAGTAGGCCATCTAAATCTTCTACTTTAATAGCTACATTCTCAAGCTTTGGCTCAAGAGCAGTACCAGCGTTACCAGGGGCAACAAATACAGTGTTTACTTTGGTGTTTTGAGCAGCCTTAAACGCAAGTGCGTGTTCGCGGCCGCCGCTGCCAATGACTAATACATTCATGGCGAATATCCTATTTAAAGCGGTTTTTTAAATTTCAGCGTCATGCGGTCACTTTCACCAATGGCTTTATACTTGGCGGCATCTTGCTCGCCTAGACGTAAGCTTGGTGGTAGTGTCCATACACCTTTAGGGTGATCAGCTGTATCAAGAGGGTTTGCATTAATATCACTGTCTGCTACCAGTTCAAAACCGGCTTTTTTAGCGATTTCAATAACATAACTTTGCTTCATATAACCTGATGATTTTTGCATTTCATCAGCGCGGTCTTCAGGTAAGCGGTGTTCAACTACGCCTAATGTACCACCTGGTTTTAGAGCTTTATAGAAAGATTGAAATGCACTTACTGCGCCGTCTTTATCTTTACCCATATACCAGTTATGAACATTACGAAAAGTTAATACCATATCGGCACTATCTGCTGGGGCAATGTCTAAGTGAGTAGTAGGGGCAAACTCAGTGATTTTTACTTTACTGAATCGCTCATCTTCGGCTACTTTCTTTTTAAAGCCCGCGAGTGAACGTTGGTAGTAACCAACCGATGAATCAGCAGGGAAATGTGCAGCGTAATAGGTACCTTGCTCTTTCAGTGCTGGCGCTAAAATTTCACTGTACCAGCCGCCGCCAGGTGCAATCTCAACGACTGTCATTGTTGGTTTGAAACCAAAAAACTCCAGTGTTTCTACAGGATGGCGATATTGATCACGCTCAGAGCTGCGCTCACTTGATTTAACAGCATGACTTAATGCTGATTCACTGGCATGGTTATGAGCCAAGGCCATTGTTGAGCTGATCGTAAGGGTGGCAACAAGTAGCGTTTTTAGTGCAAGTTTCATCGTCTGTTCCTTCATATTATAATTTTATAGAGGTTATAGAATAGGCAGAATACGTGAATTTGGTGCAAACAAAAAGAGCTAACTTATGCAGTTAGCTCTTTGTGTGATTAATGGCGGAAGTGACGCATGCCAGTAAACACCATTGCCATACCAGCTTCGTCAGCTGCAGCGATAACTTCTTCATCGCGCATTGAACCACCTGGTTGGATAACAGCTGTAATACCAGCCTCTGCTGCAGCATCAATACCATCACGAAATGGGAAGAATGCATCTGATGCCATAACAGAACCTTTTACTTCAAGGTTTTCATCAGCGGCTTTAATGCCGGCAATTTTAGCTGAGTAAACGCGGCTCATTTGACCTGCACCTACACCAATAGTCATGCCGTCGCGGGCATAAACAATCGCGTTTGATTTAACAAACTTAGCCACTTTCCAGCAAAATAATAAGTCTTTGAGCTCTTGCTCAGTAGGCTGGCGCTTTGACACAACTTTTAAGTCGCCTTGCGTAACCATACCTAAATCACGGTCTTGAATTAGTACGCCGCCGTTAACACGTTTAATATCGTGACCGGTTGCTTTACCCGACCATTGACCGCACTCAAGTAAGCGTACATTTTGTTTAGCTGAAATAATTTGCGCTGCGGCTTCAGACACTTTAGGTGCAATAATTACTTCAACAAACTGACGTGAAACAATCGCTTCTGCGGTGTCTGCATCAAGCTCTTGGTTAAAGGCAATGATGCCACCAAATGCTGAAGTAGGATCTGTTTTAAACGCACGATCGTAAGCTTCAAGGATGTTTTCACCGATTGATACGCCACACGGGTTTGCATGTTTTACGATAACACAGGCTGGCACATCAAATTCTTTCACACATTCAAGCGCAGAGTCTGTATCGGCGATGTTGTTGAACGAAAGCGCTTTACCTTGTAATTGAATCGCCGTTGCTACTGATGCTTCTTGCACATCGTTTTCAACATAAAAAGCGGCGTCTTGGTGTGAGTTTTCACCGTAGCGCATATCTTGTTTTTTAGTGAACTGCATATTGATAGTGCGTGGGAATTTAGTTTCCTCTGCTGCTTCCTCAGTATAATCAGGAACCATTTTACCAAAGTAGTTAGCGATCATACCATCGTACTGTGCAGTGTGCTCGTAAGCGGCAATGGCAAGATCAAAGCGTGTTTTATACGTTGTTGAACCATTATTGCTTTGCATTTCATTGATCACACGGTCGTAATCTTTCGCGTTTACTACGATAGTCACGTCTTTATGGTTTTTAGCCGCGGCACGAACCATTGTTGGTCCACCGATATCAATGTTCTCAATGGCATCTTCAAGGCTGCAGTTTTCTTGAGCGACAGTATTCGCAAAGGGGTATAAGTTAACTACAACGATATCGATAGCTGAGATATTGTTCTCAGTCATTACGCTTTCATCTTGACCACGACGCGCTAAGATGCCGCCATGAATTTTTGGATGAAGAGTTTTAACGCGACCATCCATGATCTCAGGGTGACCTGTGTGGTCAGATACTTCAGTGACTTTAATGCCATTATCAGCAAGTAATTTACAAGTACCGCCAGTTGATAAGATGTCTACGCCTTGTGATTCAAGAGCGCGAGCAAATTCAACAATACCGGTTTTATCTGACACACTTAGTAGTGCGCGACGAATTGGACGATGTGTATCCATTGTAGTTTGATTACCTCAGTGTTTGAGCTAGCTTAGAAAGGCACTATTTTAACTGAATACCGCTTAAAAAACGATGTTTAAAGAATGAGGATTATGCAATTAGGTGCTTTTTTGAGGATTTTTAAAGATATAAAAAAAGCACCCTAAGGTGCTTTTTTGAACATATGCTGTGATATATCACAGCATATGTATTAGTTCATGCCGTATTTCTTTAGTTTCTTACGTAAAGTACCGCGGTTGATACCTAATAAGATTGCCGCACGTGTTTGGTTACCACGTGTGTAAGTCATTACTTCTTCAAGTAATGGCGCTTCTAGCTCTGAAAGAACAAGGTCGTAAACGTCTTGCACATCTTGACCGTTAAGCTGTTTTAAATAATGATGAACAGCTTTTTTCACTGCATCACGCAATGGCTGCGGTTTCTCGTGTGACTGAACATGAGGGTTAGTGATAAATGGAGAAGTCACGTTTTGTTCGAACATTGTTTATATCTCTTTCTTTCTTAGTTAGCTGCTAGTGTTATAAAGTATTGCTCTAAAGCCTCGATTTGTGCCTGTGGATTCTCGAGGACATTAAATACTCGCCTAAACTGACCATCACTGTCATGGGTTTGCAAATACCAAGATACATGTTTTCGAGCGATACGCGCTCCCATTGGTTCCCCGTAAAACGCATGAAGGTTCACTAAGTGTTCCATCAAAATACCGCGTACTTCCTCAATTGGAGGTACTGGTAAGTGTTTACCAGTTCGCAAATAGTGGTCTATCTCCCTAAATATCCAAGGGCGACCTTGGGCGGCTCGACCAATCATAATGGCATCTGCACCCGTATAGTCTAAAACCTGCTTTGCCTTTTCAGGTGATGTGATATCACCATTAGCAACCACAGGTATCGACACTGAACGTTTTATATCCCTAATAGTAGCGTATTCAGCTTCACCTTTGTACATACATGCGCGTGTACGCCCATGTACGGCCAATGAAGCTATGCCATAACGTTCAGCTATTCTCGCAATCTCTACACCGTTACGGTTGCTCTGATCCCATCCTGTACGGATTTTCAGTGTTACAGGTACATCAACAGCGCTAACCACCGCATCAATAATCTCTTCCACTAAATCAGGAAACTGTAATAGCGCTGAGCCTGCGAGTTTCTTGTTCACTTTCTTAGCTGGGCACCCCATATTAATATCTATGATCTGTGCACCATTACTTACATTGAATTGTGCAGCCTGAGCCATTAGCTCAGGATCAGCTCCTGCGATTTGCACTGCACGTATTCCCGATTCACCGCTATGATCCATACGGTTCATCGATTTTTCGGTTTTCCATACCAAAGGATTTGACGATAGCATTTCAGACACAGCTAGTCCCGCACCTAAGCGGCGACAAAGTTGTCTAAATGGTCTGTCTGTAATTCCCGCCATTGGCGCTACAATTACATTGTTCTCTAACTGATATGATCCGATACGCACTGTATTCAATAGGCCTCTTTTCAAGGGGCGCTAAGTTTACGGTTTTTTTAGCAAAAATCAAAGGCTATAAATTGAACAAAAGTGACTTTTTTTTGACTTTTGTGTATTGACATTTGATAACAGTTTGACGAACGGCTTTATTTGTCTGAATTTCATACAAAACTAATTTACTGCAAGAAAATCATTCTGTTCAGGGTTGTGTAAATAATAGGTAAAGCCTGTTAATTACAGGCTTTAGATGGTGGTTTTGGGTTAATGCTCTAAATGGAGTGATTGCTTCAAATTAAGCTTTTTTAATACCACTTACACGAGTCCACTCACCTTCAACGGCTATTTCATCAAGCGCTAAAAAAGGTGCATAAACATCAGCAACTGACTGTGCCTGTTCTTCTAAGATACCTGACATCGCAATTTTACCACCTGGTTTTAACAAGCCTAAAATCACACTGTGTAGTTCACGCAGTGGTGCGGCTAAAATATTTGCTACTACTATATCTGCTGTAAATTCAGGCTGATTTTCTGGTAGGTAAACTTCGAGTTTGTCAGCAACGCCATTGCGCTGTGCATTATCAAGGCTTGCTTCGAGCGCTTGTGGGTCGATATCAATACCAATCATGCGCTCTGCACCCAGCTTTATCGCTGCAATACCTAAAATGCCTGAGCCACAACCAAAGTCGACGACGGTTTTACCTGTTAAGTCTTGGCTTTCAAGCCATTTTAAGCATAAAGCGGTTGTAGCATGGGTGCCAGTACCAAATGCAAGACCTGGGTCTAATAGAACGTTTACAGCGTCTGGATCAGGAATATCACGCCAGCTTGGGCAGATCCATAACTTTTCACCAAATTGGATTGGGTGGAAGTTATCCATCCATTCACGTTCCCAGTCTTTGTCTTCAAGCTGCTCAATTTTATAAACTAACGAGTCGTTTATTTCGTCATGGCGTTTTAATAATGCAATCACCGCATTCATATCGTGAGTCGCTTCGAATAAACCAATTACAGTGGTATCGGCCCAGAATACAACAGTGCCGATTTTTGGTTCGTAAATAGGGGTGTCTTTAGCATCAATAAAGGTAACAGACGCACTGCCTGCTTCCATTAATAAGTCACTTACTGCATCAGCTGTTGCAGCATTGGCATTGATACGGATTTGGATCCAAGCCATGATTCTTTCCTGTAAATAGAAAAAAGGCCGCTACAGCGGCCTTTTAAATTTTAATCTGTATTTTTAGCTACTAATTATTTAGCATCTAAGAAGCTTTTCAGTAAGTCAGAGCGAGAAGGATGGCGTAATTTACGCAGTGCCTTCGCTTCGATTTGACGAATACGCTCACGGGTAACGTCAAATTGCTTGCCTACCTCTTCTAGAGTATGGTCGGTATTCATATCAATACCAAAACGCATACGTAATACTTTTGCTTCGCGGGCGGTAAGGCCGGCTAGTACATCGTTCGTTGCACCACGAAGGCTTTCCATTGTCGCTGAGTCGATAGGCGAATCAATAGTAGTATCTTCGATAAAGTCACCTAAGTGCGAATCTTCATCATCACCAATTGGCGTTTCCATTGAAATTGGCTCTTTTGCAATTTTAAGTACCTTACGGATTTTATCCTCAGGCATCATCATGCGTTCAGCTAATTCTTCTGGATTTGGCTCACGACCCATTTCTTGTAACATTTGACGTGAAATACGATTAAGTTTATTAATCGTTTCGATCATATGCACAGGAATACGGATTGTACGTGCTTGGTCAGCAATAGAGCGGGTGATTGCTTGACGGATCCACCACGTAGCATAAGTTGAGAACTTATAACCACGGCGATATTCAAACTTATCAACAGCCTTCATCAAACCAATGTTACCTTCTTGGATTAAATCCAAGAATTGTAAACCACGGTTGGTGTATTTTTTTGCAATTGAGATTACAAGACGTAAATTCGCTTCAACCATTTCTTTTTTCGCACGGCGGGCTTTCGCTTCACCAATACTCATACGACGGTTGATGTCTTTAATTCGCTCGATATTTAACCCCGTGCTTTCTTCGATCACACGTAGTTTATTGATACAGCGAATTATCTCAGGCTTCACTTCTTCAAGTTTTGCAGAGTGCTTTTCGTTGGCAGCGATTTCTAAATCAATCCACGATGCATCTGTTTCGTTATTAGCAAAATGCTTAACGAATGTTTTCTTTGGTAATTTGGCAATTTGTACAGCTTGCTTCATGACGATACGTTCTTGAATACGAACGCGATCCATCATTTCACGCATGTTATTTACCATGCGATCAAACTGTTTAGGTATTAATTTGAACGTTCGGAATAATTCGCCGATTTCAAAAATAGCAGCCTGAGAATCAGGATGTGAACGGCCTTTCTTATCGAAGGTTTCACGTGCTTTATTGTAAAGATCGCGAAGATTTTCAAAGTGAACGCGGGCCTCTTCAGGATCTGGGCCGGTATCGACTTCTTCTTCGTCTTCATCATCGTCTTTATCATCATCGTCTTCATCATCAAGCTCTTTTTCGCTTAATTCAGAACCGATATGAGTCGCAGATATAGGCGCTTCATCTTCATTTGGGTCAAAGAAACCAGAGATAATGTCGCTTAGGCGCATTTCTTCGGCTTCAAACTTGTCCCACTGTTCAAGAAGATAAGTAATTGCTTCAGGGTATTCTGCAACCGAGATTTGAACCTGGTTGATCCCTTCTTCAATACGCTTGGCAATAACGATTTCGCCTTCACGGGTTAACAGTTCAACTGTTCCCATTTCACGCATGTACATACGTACCGGATCCGTTGTACGGCCGATCTCTTTATCTACAGTGGCAAGCGCAGCAGCAGCCGCTTCAGCAGCGTCTTCATCTGTTGTCGTTTCTTGCATCATCAATTCATCGGCATCAGGTGCGTTTTCACTAACCTTAATACCCATATCATTGATCATACTAATGATATCTTCTACTTGATCTGAATCGATAATATCTTGTGGAAGGTGATCATTAACTTCTGCAAAAGTTAAATAACCTTGCTCTTTACCTTTTTGAATCAGAAGTTTTAATTGTGACTGAGGAGTTGGATCCATAGAGATTTTTTCTTCCACTCTGATAAGTTGATACAACAGGCGCCAGCTTGCTTATTTAATAAGCCAAGCTAAGTATAATTTGACGCAGTGAATAGCACAGTATAACAGCAAAAATCGTTTTTGACTAGTTGTTAGTCCCTTTTAATGCTTGAGTCAATAAGTGACATTCAAGCCGCTCATCGCTATTTAAGCCTTGAGTCTTGTCCTTTATTAATAGGGTTTCGAGACGATAATTTAAACACTGATCTTCAATAAATTTGAAAGTATTTTTAAATTCATCTTCTAAACGATCTTCATTTATCTCATGTTGCCACGTTGCGAGCTTGATTAATGCTTCATACTCTGGAGCTTCACGAAATGATTCAAGCAATTGTGCCGTAGTAAGGGGGGCCTTTTGTAATGCGTCATGCTGCAAACGAATTAGTAGCGCAATTCCGGCAATATTCATCTGTGCCAAATCAGGTAAATAAGGCACTGTTGATGCAAGTTGCGGGTGCTGGACTAATAAGCCAATAGCGCGGCGCATAGGCGTAATTTTAAACTTACGTTCAATTGAATGCTGTTGCTTTGGTGTTTTTAAACGGTTATTTAATTGCTCTTTGGTGCGGCCAATTAATCGGCCTAAGTGCTCTAATAGGTTCTCTTGATAAAACTCACTGGGTATTTTTTCGACCAATGGCAGCACTGCACTGAGTAGTTTTGCTTTACCAGCGTCAGTGGTTAAGTCAATTTCTAGGCTTAGCTTATTAAACAGTACTTTAGTAAAATCATCAGCTTGAGCTAAGCGAACTTCAAAGGCTTCTTTGCCCTCTTGTTGGACTAAGGAATCAGGATCTTCGCCATCGGGTAAAAATACAAACTGTAATGCTTTACCATCACTTAGGTAGGGGAGGGCATTTTCTAACGCACGCCACGCCGCGTCACGTCCTGCACGGTCACCATCGTAACAACAAATTACTTTGTCTGTAGTTCTAAATAAAGTATGCATGTGCTCAGCTGTAGTCGCAGTACCTAGGGCTGCGACTGCATACTCAATACCTTGCTCACTCAATGCCACTACATCCATATAACCTTCAACAATGAGTACATGGTCGAGTTTTTTATGGGCTTGTTTTGCCTCATATAAACCATATAGTTCAAAGCCTTTATGGAAAATACGAGTCTCTGGTGAATTTAAATATTTTGGCCCTTGATCTGCTTGCATGACACGTCCACCAAACGCGATAACCCGACCACGTTTATCGCGGATAGGAAACATTAAGCGGTCACGGAAAAAATCAAATTGACGACCTGGTGTTTTCTCAGAGGCCAGCTTTAGCTCAACGAGTTGCTCTTTTTGTTCTTTATTACGACCAAGTTGTTGGCACAAGCCTTCCCATTCACTGGGGGCATAGCCAATCATAAACTTTTTAACTGTTTCGCCAGTTAAGCCTCGGCCTTTTACGTAATCAATGACTGTTGCTGAGTTACTATGGTGTTTTAATTGATGTTGATAAAAACGTGCGGCATGAAGCATTAAATCATAGTCTGAGCGTTTTTGTTCCGCTGTACGTTCAGGACCACTGCTTGTGCCTTGTTCGCGAGGAACATCAAGATTCATCAGGCTAGCGAGCTCTTCAATAGCATCAACAAATTCAAGTTTGTCGTATTCCATTACAAATGAAATAGCATTGCCATTTGCGCCACAACCAAAGCAATGATAAAACTGTTTATCTTGCGACACTGTAAATGAAGGTGACTTTTCATTATGGAAAGGGCAACAGGCTTGGTAATCTTTACCGGCTTTTTTAAGACCTACTTTAGAGTCAATTAGCTCAACGATATCGGTTCTAGCGAGTAAATCGTCAATAAAATTTCGTGGGATCTTTCCGGCCATTAGTAAAGTGTAGTCCTGAAATAAATAGAAAAAGGTGAACGAATTAACTTTCGTTCGACAAATTTAGATTTGAACACAAACGCTATTTTTATAAAAGCTAAAAACGAAGAAACCGAGCACATGGCTCGGTTTGCTTAAATCATACGTCTGTATGTGGGTGTATTAGGCAGTTAATCGTTGCTTAATTAAACCAGAAATCTTACCTAAATCGGCGCGACCTTCAGCTTTGCTTTTGATTATACCCATTACTTTACCCATATCTTGCATACCTGCTGCGTTAGTATCAGCAATAGCCGCATCAATGAGGGCAATGATTTCATCTTCACTCAATTGTTGAGGTAAGAATTCTTCAAGTGCCGTAATCTCATTGGCTTCAATTTCGGCTAAATCTTCTCGACCAGCATCAGTGTACTGGGTATAAGAATCACGGCGCTGTTTAACAAGCTTCACTAAGACTGCGGTAATACCGTCATCATCAAGTGTTATTTGCTCGTCAATTTCACGCTGTTTGATAGCAGCAAGTACCATACGAATTGGGTTAAGACGTTGTTTGTCTTTCGCTCGCATCGCATCTTTTTGTGCATCTTTTAGCTTTATTA
This sequence comes from Pseudoalteromonas porphyrae, assembly GCF_001298125.1. Taxonomy (NCBI): domain Bacteria; kingdom Pseudomonadati; phylum Pseudomonadota; class Gammaproteobacteria; order Alteromonadales; family Pseudoalteromonadaceae; genus Pseudoalteromonas; species Pseudoalteromonas porphyrae. The sequence continues at coordinate 91,448 of NZ_LHPH01000030.1, forward strand.
AAAGGCTCATTTATACAAGACCAATACGGATCAATATAATTTAACGCGACGTGCGTTATCGCGAGAAAGCTTTTTCATGTGACGCTTAACTGCAGCAGCTTTTTTACGCTTACGCTCAGCTGTTGGCTTTTCATAGTGCTCGCGACGACGAACTTCTGAAAGGATACCTGCTTTTTCACATGAACGCTTGAAGCGACGAAGTGCTACGTCAAACGGTTCGTTCTCTCTTACTTTAATTACTGGCATTAAAAATTCACCTACCTAAATAATGAGCGTTGCTCAAGTTGATCAGACAATGATCAAGTGGTTCAAAAATGGTGCGGTATTGTAATCCGAAGCCACACCACATGTAAAGGATAAATATTGACTGTCCCGACAGGAAACTGAAAATATTTCTATGTTATTAATTTTACTGTAATTGATAGAGCCTACATAATACTTGCCCAGCAACTTTCTCTTTTAATAACAGCCAATTGCTTGGTGTTTGTAAAGGGCTAAGTTCGTTTTCGACTTCAACATAAATGAGTGCATTTTTACTTAGCCACTCATTTTCACTCAGTAAATCACAGCATTTTTTTGCCAGATTCTGACGAAACGGCGGGTCAACAAAGACTAAATCGAACTGCTGTTGTAACGTATTTTGGCTCAAATACACTAAACTATCAGTACAATTTATCTGCGCATTTGTGAGCTTTAATGTCTCAGTATTGGCTTTTAATTGTGCTGAAGCAAGTTTATCCCTCTCTAAAAATACAGCTGAGTTGGCAAAACGCGACAATGCTTCGAACCCTAACCCACCAGAACCGGCAAAACAATCAAGCACATTTGCACCGTGAATATCTTGCATTAACCAGTTAAATACAGTTTCTTTTATGCGATCTGTGGTTGGACGAAGCCCTTGTACATCTTTTACTGGTAGCTTGCGGCCACGAAATTGCCCACTGATGATTCTGATGACACCATCATTTACTTTGTTATTTATCTGTTTTTGTGATGATTTATTTCTCATTTAGCTCACTAAAAAATGGTATCTAGAACTTAGCTCAGATAATATTGTAATCATATAGTAGCGTGTCATTTTTCAACTGCGCTAAAAGTGTTACTATGAGCATCTTAGACAATATATTGTGGTTATTGGCAGTTTGGTATTAATACAATACCGTCAGTACGCAAATTATTTCCGTTAGTTTATCAGATTTTTATAAGTGGTTATTAGCAAGTATGGCAAAAAAAAATAAATTCCTGTCTTGGTTAGGTTTTGGTAAGTCAGATAAAAACCAGCAAGTAGAACAAGCAGCCGAAGAGGCTAATAACCAACAAGCAGAAGCTGAGCGTTTAGAGCAAGAACGTATTACAGCAGAGCGCCTAGAGGCTGAGCGTGTAGAACAAGAGCGTATTGCAGCAGAGCAGCAGGCAGAAGCCGAACGTGTAGAGCAAGAACGTATTGAAGCAGAGCGTCTTGAGGCTGAACGTGTAGATCAAGAACGTATTGCAGCAGAGCGTCTCGAGGCTGAACGTGTAGAGCAAGAGCGTATTGCAGCAGAAGCTCGCGATGCTGAGCGTTTAGCGATTGCAGATGCTGAATTAGCCGCAGCTGAAAAAGCAGAGCAGCAACGTCGCGACGAAGCCGCTCGTTTAGCTGAACAACAAGAAGCTATGTTGTTACAACAAGAGCAACAGGCTACCGAGCAAGCGCAACGTGAAGCGGAGCGTATTGCAGCAGAAGCTCGCGATGCTGAGCGTTTAGCTATTGCAGGTGCTGAATTAGCCGCAGCTGAAAAAGCAGAGCAGCAACGTCGCGACGAAGCCGCTCGTTTAGCTGAACAACAAGAAGCTATGTTGTTACAACAAGAACAACAGGCTACCGAGCAAGCGCAACGTGAAGCGGAGAGTATTGCAGCGGAAAAGGCAGAAGCTGAGCATGTAGAACAACAACGTATTGCAGCAGAACGTCTAAAGGCTGAGCGTTTAGAGCAAGAACGTATTGCAGCAGAGCGTCTCGAGGCTGAGCGTTTAGAACAAGAACGTATTGCAGCAGAGCAGGCTGAAGCTGAGCGTTTAGAACAAGAACGTATTGCAGCAGAACATGCTGAAGCTGAGCGTTTAGAACAACAACGTATTTCAGCAGAGCAGGCCGAAGCTGAGCGTTTAGAGCAAGAGCGTATTGCAGCAGAGCAGGCTGAAGCTGAGCGTGTAGAACAACAACGTATTGCAGCAGAGCGTCTCGAGGCTGAGCGTTTAGAACAACAACGTATTGCAGCAGAGCAGGCTGAAGCTGAGCGTTTAGAACAACAACGTATTGCAGCAGAGCAGGCTGAAGCTGAGCGTTTAGAGCAAGAACGTATTGCAGCAGAACATGCTGAAGCTGAGCGTTTAGAGCAACAACGTATTGCAGCAGAAGAAGCTAAAGCAGCAGAAAAGCCGAAAAAAGAAGGTTTCTTTGCTCGTCTTAAAAAAGGTTTATTAAAAACGCGTGTAAATATAGGCTCAGGTTTTGCGTCAATTTTTACAGGTAAAAAGATTGATGATGAGCTGTTTGAAGATCTTGAAACGCAGTTATTAACAGCGGATTTGGGTGTTGATACCACCATGAAACTGATCGACAGCCTTACTGATGCGGCTAACCGTAAACAGTTAAAAGATGGCGATGCACTGTATGAATTAATGAAGCAAGAAATGGCTGCTATGCTTAAAACCGCAGAGCAACCTTTAGTTATACCTGCAGATAAAAAACCATTTGTTATTTTAATGGTGGGCGTAAATGGTGTTGGTAAAACAACCACCATTGGTAAATTAGCTAAGCAGTTTCAAGATGAAGGCAAATCAGTCATGTTAGCGGCAGGGGATACGTTCCGTGCAGCAGCCGTTGAGCAACTACAAGTATGGGGTGAGCGTAATAAAATCCCAGTAATAGCACAGCACACCGGTGCCGATAGTGCCTCAGTGGTATTTGATGCATTTCAAGCAGCAAAAGCGCGTAATGTTGATGTGTTAATTGCCGATACAGCAGGACGCTTGCAAAATAAAGATAATCTAATGCAAGAGCTTGAAAAGATTGCGCGTGTGATGAAAAAGATTGACCCAGATGCGCCACATGAAGTCATGCTAACAATTGATGCGGGCACAGGGCAAAATGCAATTAGCCAAGTAAACTTATTTAATCAGTGTGTTGGTCTTACAGGGATAACTTTATCTAAGTTAGATGGTACGGCTAAAGGTGGGGTTATCTTCGCCGTGGCTGATAAGTTTAATATTCCGATCCGTTATATTGGTGTTGGCGAAGGCATTGAAGATTTACGTGCATTTAATAGCAATGACTTCATTGATGCGCTATTTAGCCAAGATGAGGACAACGCTTAATATACCCATTGGTATTAATAAAAGGGAGCAAGCTCCCTTTTCAGCTGCAGATGATTGATAATTAAAATGATAAATTTTCAGCAAGTGAGTAAAACATATCCCGGCGGCCATCGTGCACTGGAAAAAGTGAGCTTTCATATTAAGCCCGGAGAACTGGCTTTTTTAACCGGTCATAGTGGTGCAGGTAAAAGTACCTTACTTAAACTAATTAGTTTAATGGAACGTCCATCAGCGGGTCACGTATTTATAAATGGTGTTGATTTAAATACAGTGAAACCAAGACAAATCCCTTATGTACGCCGAGATATCGGGATTATCTTTCAAAATCATCGTCTATTAGAGCGTCATACAATTTTTGATAATGTTGCTTTACCCTTAATAATAGAAGGCACACACCATAAGCAAATTGAAAAACGAGTTCATGGTGCACTTGATAAAGTTGGCTTGCTTGATAAAGTAAAGTGCCACCCATCAACGCTTTCTGGTGGCGAACAACAGCGAGTCGGCATTGCACGCGCCATTGTCAATTCACCTCCATTGTTACTTGCTGATGAGCCAACCGGTAATTTAGATCCTGAACTTTCAATGGATATTTTACGTTTGTTTGAAGAGTTTAATAACCATGGGACTACTGTCTTAATTGCCACTCATGATCTTGGTCTCATATCGAGAATGAAATATCGCAGCTTAACGTTAAAAGATGGCCGAATGAGTCAAGACCCATTGGCTGAGGCATCATTATGAGTTTGTTATTTAAAGGCCGAAAAAGCCAAAATGAACGAGTGAAAAAATCTATTTTTTCGAATAGTTACTTTTTTGTTTTAAATATTTTTCGCCAAGGAATTCATAGCTTAGGTGAAATGTGGCGCACGCCAATGGCCTCAATGATGACAATTGCCGTATTGGGTTTAAGCTTAACCCTACCAGCAACTCTTTATTTGGTTGTTAAAAACGTCCAGCAAGTTAGCAGTGGATTTGAAGAAGCTGCAGAGATCTCATTATTTGTAAAAGAATCCATGAGTGAGCAGGAAACGCAGACCTTAGTAAAACGTTTAGCCTTGTATTCAGAAATAGATACGGTCACTTTTATTTCAAAGCAACACGCATTAACTGAATTTAAAGAGGTATCAGGGTTTGGCCAAGCACTTGAATATTTAGATTCGAACCCATTGCCAGATGTTGTAATAGTTACACCAACATCAAAACATCGCCAACCAAACGCAGCACAAGCACTATTAAAAAAACTAGAAGCTGAACGAGAAGTGGATTTTGGTAAGCTAGATATCGCATGGTTAGAGCGCTTAAATGCATTACTTAGCTTATTAAAGGAAAGTGTGCTCACCATTACACTGCTTTTACTTACCTCAGTAACCTTGATTATTGGCAATACTATTCGATTATCTATTATGGATAAGAAAGAAGAGATCCAAGTAATGAAGCTCGTGGGTGCAACAAATACGTTTATCCACGCACCTTTCCTATGGACAGGTATTTGGTATGGCATTATAGGTGGTTTGTTTGCCTTTATATGCGTAGCTTTAATGATGTGGTGGCTTGGGGCCGCGGTTACGCAGGTCGCAGGCGTTTACCAAACAAGTTTTAATTTAGTTGGGCTAAGTGTTGGCGAATTTGCCGCACTGGTAATGCTTGCAACTAGTTTAGGCTTTGTTGGCTCATATTTATCAGTTAATCGCTACATTAAAGAAATAGAGCCCGATAAAGTGTAACAATTGTTGTTTATAATCACCAGTTACGTTGGTGGTAGGTAATACTGCTAATGCTACCAACGTACCGCAAAGCTAGAATTCATCGCTTATTCAGGCGTTTAAAGTACAATAAAAAACATCAAAAAAACCACTTGCTTCAATCGAAAAAAAGTTTTACATTGAAGTTAGCACTCTAAGTTAAAGAGTGCTAAGATGGTTTCAAATGTTTATCACTGAGGTGAAAAATGAGTAAAGATATATACGCAATGGCACTCACAGTTGGACAGCAAAGCGCAAGTATTGATGGTTACCTTCAAGCGGTAAGTACAATACCAATGCTAGGTGCTGAGCAAGAAAAAGAGTTGGCGACTCGTCTCCAGGAAGATGGCGATCTTAGTGCTGCAAAGCAACTCATCATGTCTCATCTTCGCTTTGTTGCACACATTGCTAAAGGTTATTCAGGTTATGGTTTACCACAAGCCGATTTAATCCAAGAAGGCAACATAGGCCTAATGAAAGCAGTAAAACGTTTTGACCCTACCGTGGGTGTACGTTTGGTTTCATTTGCAGTGCATTGGATTAAAGCTGAAATACACGAATTTGTACTTAAAAATTGGCGCATCGTAAAAGTTGCGACAACAAAAGCACAGCGTAAATTGTTCTTTAACCTTCGTAAGAACAAAAAGCGTTTAGGTTGGTTTAACCAAGCTGAAGTAGCAACCGTCGCGAGCGAGCTAGGTGTAAGTGAAAAAGAAGTTCGTGAAATGGAATCGCGCATGAGCGGCCAAGACATGGGCTTTGATTTAACCGGTGACGACAGTGATGACGCGCCAACAAGCACATACTCACCAGTGCAGTACTTAACAGACGGCAGCAACGATTTAGCTGACGAGGTTGAACAGCAGCAATGGCAAGAGCAATCGCACACACGTTTGTTCAGTGCTTTAAAAACGCTTGATGAGCGTTCACAAGACATTGTTAGCGCACGTTGGCTATCAGACGACAAAGCAACACTGCAAGAGCTTGCGCAAAAGTACAGCGTATCTGCAGAGCGTGTTCGTCAGCTTGAAAAAACAGCGATGAAAAAGCTACAAGCTGCAATGAGTTAATCACAGCTTAGTAAGAATATTAAAAGCCCCGCATGAAAATGCGGGGCTTTTTGGTTTTAAGAGTAAGCATCAATTCTTTAGCGGTGTTATTACTGCCAGCCATTCAGTCAGTAAAGCAGGGCATATTTAGAAGATTTGGGAACATATGTTCCTTTAGTTGAAAAAACAGCCTAATTTATATATTCTGATTGTCAGCCACTGTTAAAAGGAATTAATGTGCGACTCTACCATTTTTCACTTGTAATTATTGCTGTGATAATTTTGTTTATCCAGCTTGAACCCACCTATTACGTTATTAACTATGTCACCATACCTGCATCGGTATTATGTTTATTTGGGTTAATTTACCAGTACACGCAAAAAAATATTTTTGGTTATATCGCAATGGCAGGATTTGCCGTTTTTTTACCCATTGGCGCTTTAGGCATTTTGTCTATCAGAGAGGCAATGGATAAAAAAATGAAACTTGAATTTATAAGGAAGTTAAATAATGACTGATATGGTAATCGAAAAACCAACCACAATAATTAAAGTAGCCACTGAAAAATTAACACCACAATTAATCATCGGTATTCTTATCGTTATTGCAGGTTTTGTGCTGATCCCTAATATAATTGGCCTAGGTTTCATGCTGATTATTTTTTATTTCGTAAATAGTAGTATCGAGGTGGTAAGAATTTACCCAAAATACTCAGAAATAAAATTGGCAATTATTCGCCCTCGTTGGCTTATTTTAGATGCCAGTGTAGAAAGCGCAGAGGTGGACGGTAAAAACTTACTGCTAAAAATTAACGAAGAAGATAAGCAACTCACCAGAAAGATCCCGCTAAATGCGCTATCAGCAGCTGATAGTGAAAGCGTTATAAAATACTACCAATCTCAAGCGAAGCATAACACCAAAAAATAACGCCCCTCTACATTCGCGCTAAATAACTAATGCAGGTTGGTTATTTAGCGTGAAGCGAAACCCAATGAAAAATCTCCAAGCATGATATCTGATCGTTGAGTTGTTGACTGTTCTGAACGCGTCATAAATGAATATTTAAAATGTGATAAGCAAAAAGTAAAACGCAATCTCATTATTTTTTTACAACAGGCGCGTTATAAAAAACAAACACTTGCCCAAATTGATTACAAGTGTAATACTTTTGATTACATCTGTAATCAAGTCTGTATTTAACAATTTACAGGCTAATAATGAGAGGGCAAAGCTTGTGAAAAAGCATATTACCATAGGTTTCTTTTTGGCCATATATACCTTAAGTGCACAAGCACAAGAGTCAAAGTTCGAGGCTGTACTCGCGTGTCATAATTCAGCTGACGCGCCGGGTATGGCGATTAGACTAGAGCAATCGGGTTCACTTGCTTATAGTGGTGCTATTGGTTTGGCAAATATGACTACATTGAGAGAGCTTCATGTAGATGACGTATTTCAAATCGGCTCAGTGACAAAAACATTCACCGCAGCGGCTATTTTAAAGCTTTCTGAGCAAAAGAAATTGTCACTACAGGATTCATTGGTAAAGTATATTCCCGATATTAATCCAGAATATAAATATTTAAGTATTGAACGAATTTTAAGTCATACATCAGGCCTACCCGATTACTTAGGTGACCCTCACGTTACTGCACTTTATGATCAATATGCACCATTAGATCAAGTTATAAAGAGTATCAGCAAGCAATCAGTGCTGTCGAAACCGGGAATGGAATATAGCTATTCAAATTTGGGCTATGTGCTTTTAGGTAAAGTGATTGAAGCCTCTTCGGGTGTTTCTTATGAGCAGTTTCTATCTCAAACCTTTTTTACACCACTAAAAATGAATAACACGTTTGTTATTACTAAAGGAACAACGACAGGTGAGGTCAAGGGTTATACAAGCGAACCAAATAAACCCGATCAATACCTATCACCTGAGCAATCCATACAGAGAAAATGGAATGTAGACCGTAGTTGGATTGCTTCAGCTGGAGCAATTGCCTCTACGCTTGCAGATATGAGCTTATGGCAAAACGCATTAAAATCGGGGCAAGTTATTTCAGCGCACAACTTCCAATTAATGACGACCCAAGCAGCATTGATAAATAAAGACAGAATAAACTACGGGTATGGTGTAGATGTATATCCCATAAGTGGATTAAATAGCTTTAGTCATCAAGGAATGGTGCCTGGTTTTTTTACATGGCATGTTTATTTTCCAACTGTAGATTTAACAGCTACAGCATTTGCCAATATTGATAGTAAGCACCCTGGTCCAGCTTTATTAGATATGATCGCTTTGCAATTGAATTTATCGCCTCAGCCTGTAAAAGGGGAAAAAGCAGCCCGTACAGCTAGATCTTTAATTGGACGCTATCAATCAGCTGACATGAAAATGTTGACTATATCATATGAAAATAATGTTCTTTATTCTCATTATGAGGGAGAAGAAAAACGAAAGATTATTCCACGAGAGAATAATGCCTACTCTTACGAATGCACTGAAAACTATTTTCAGCTTAGAGATAATAATGGCACAAACGAAATAGTGCCAGTGTCATTATATCATGGTGAACAATCCCCTTTAATAAAGCTATAAATACTTTATTTTAACCTTTAATTTTTATAAGTAATTTTATTTTCTTGTTGAATTTAAAATATGAATAGGCATTTAAGCCTCCAAAAGGTGCAATTTCCTTTTTAAATTTAGCTGCAGGTGTAATCTCAACGGAACCGGAGGCGCCATTTCAGGTTAATTCGAATACACCAAGAGTTTCTATGGATGGGTGGAGCCAAGGGGCTGTTTTGGAGCTAGGGAAGGGCCGAATAGCCGTATTTTCTGAAGGTATGATGTTCTCATCCCAGTTAGACAGCACAACAGGTAAAAAGTATGGATTAACATCAGCTGGTGCGCAACATAATGAACAATTTTTGAACAGTGTTATGCACTGGCTTGTGGAGGAACTCTAATATTTATGGGTAGCAACCACACGACATAGGCTCTGCCTTGCCTAAATACCACACAGTCTGCTGCAAAATCAATCATGAAAGGTCACACGCCCTAGCTCTTTGTTGGCACACAAAACTAAACACGTCACGAGCTTGATTGAAACTTACAGCTTACAGTGCGCAATGACTATTTAGCTTCACAAGGTTTAGCGTCATTGAGAGATATTTATTACGGAAGATGGGCTGCCCATTGTACTTCCTATTAATAAAACAAGTCATAGGACGGCTGTTTTCTTAGTTGATTTTAATTCACTTATATCGGGTTTGTTATTAAACATTTCACCGTCTTCTTTCTTTTCGATGACTTCTTTTTGTTGCGCTTCTACCACGTGTTTTTTTCCTGGGTTGAAAATAGCATCTACTTCTAAGAAAGCTCCGCTGACGGAACTCTGACCTGAAACAGTGCTTTTATTTTTCTTTTTGAACCAATCCAAATTAAGAGTTTTGTACGTAACAGCAATTCCAATAACAGGTATAAACCAAACACAAAGAAACAAGACTAAACGCTTTTGCAATGAAGGTACCCATTGATGAATTTCTTTCGATATATGGGCGTTGACCAAAATGTGAAATACAGCAATGATTGATCCCAGAGCTAACAACTTAGTGTGATCCATAACTAGTAACCCTCTAAAAGCCTAACGAGCTTGTACGATAACTCGTTTTTAAGCTATTTTATATTGATGGTTCAACCATAGCTGGGTTCCTATTTTGGTTCAATCGGTTACTTTGATTTTACGTAAAATATAAAAAGAGGACTTGGTGTTGTTTTAATGCTAAGAGCTTGGTAACAGAAGCTAAGACGCGTGTTATGTTGTAGGCGGGAGTTTATCTCGCGCTTCGGTTGGTACATTTTTTAAGAAATAACCTTGGTGAAAAAATTAGGTGAATTATTCACAAAGAGACTAAGTGATTAATAAAGCATAAAATATATAAATAATAGAGGTAAAAATTAGATTGCTTTGTGCCCGTTAGCGCGAGTTAGTGATTTTGATGTCTGAAGACAAGATCTGATCCGATTACTCGCCGTAGGATAAGAATGTGCTACTGGCGGCAATGGCGCTCTTTATAAAAGGAATAGCACGCACTAAAGTGCGCAGTTTAATGAAATTGGGTGTTAACGAACGACTGGCCATAGCCTGTGGTATCACCAGTACCAAAAGTAGGCGCTTGGAAGCGAAGGCCCTTTTAGAAGCTCAAAAACAAAAGGAATTAACATTGTATTAGGCAATGATTACCTAGCGTCACAAGGTTTAGTGTCATTGAGAGATGTTTGGATCAATATTCATTACGGGAGATGAGTCGCCCATCGCACTTCCTGCTAATAAAAAGCGCATGATGAGTGGTGTGGGGGCTGGAGGTTAGAGACCTCCGGCTACCCGATTAGCAGTTGCTTACTCAAGCATAAAACTTTCTATTTCTTCGAATAATGGTTTAAAATGCTCTAATGTTTTATTTTCCAAAATCTCATCTACTGTTAATTTGGCAATATGCTTACTCAATCCTTCTTTACCTTTATCAGTAAAAGAATAATTAATTAAAAGCTGATGATATTCTGATTGTTCACCAATTAACTCATCAGGATCTTTCTTTAATTCAAACAGCTCTGTCACTTTGTTTTTTGTGAATTTTTTTGCCATCGACTCTTTTTTTTCTAACCATCCTTTACTCAAAGCAAGTTTCCAAATATGTTCAGGCAAACATGTTTCTAAATCCGCAACAACATTAAAGCCTTTCTTTACTAAGTTGTATACTTGGGGTGGCTTAGTCAAAAGACTTACATTAATATTTTTTTGTGTTTTGCTATCTTTCAAGAAGTCATCGATTAATTGCTTACATTCAATACCTGCAGGGTCATGATCTAAAATCAATGCTCCTTTAAGTTTGTGTTGTTCTTTATTGTGCTTCTGTATTAAGTGAAATGCTTTAGCTTTATCCGTAGCTGAATTTGCACAGTTATTTCCTTTTAAATCAAAATATACCTGTTCTGATAAATTAGGTGCATATACTTCTACAACTTTAGAAAAGACCCCCTTATCTGATTTGCCCTCAATAAATATTCTATGCTGCTTATGTGTTGTTAACTCACCTTCAAGCGAGCTAATTATTTCAGCTTGTTTAAGTTTTTCTTCGAACCATTTTTTCTCTTGATCTGCAATGATAGGGGCAATTAAAGGCATAAACCCTAACTTCTGATGTAAGTTTTCATCGTCAATAATACTCAATTCTGTTGAACCTGTATTTTCACATTTACTTACATGAAAACGTGTTGCTTTCAGATTAGGTAGATCTTCGATACCTTCTCCAATGTTATATATTGCAGGCGAATGAGTAGTTAGAATTATTTGAATATTATTTTTTGCTGCTTCAATAAATTGCTTATTTAGCGCAAAGCATGAAGAAAACTCTACATTATTTTCAGGCTCCTCAAAACCCCATATTTGTGGAGTTATAAGTGTTTTGTGTCTATTGCCACTCTTGTCGCCTATAAACCTCAACATTGATGGTATATGTCTTATTTTCACACCATCACCGCGCCGCGAGAGAGGTATATTGTTAGAGTTAAACTCCAATGTCTCAAATATACTTCGCAAATTTTGAGGTAAAGAAATTGAATTGTTATTATTGCATATTCTCCCCAGCTTTGATCACCCAATGGCGTTAACTTTGATCACTTACTTTCATTAAGCTTTGATCACGAAAATCACTCGATAATGATCACTTTTGTGTTCTTAATGATTTTGCCGATCAAAGCTTAATGCCACTCGTTACCGAGTTCACGTTTTATCATTTTTGTAGGTATGTTAAACCGTTATCTAAATCGTTTGATGAGGATAACAATAATGTCAACAAGACCTATATCTATGAGTAAAT
>NZ_LHPH01000031.1:0-58139 GCF_001298125.1 Pseudoalteromonas porphyrae
GCTTTATAAAGACGGTGTTGAGCGTAACAATACAGGCATGATTGCAGGCTCTGATCTAACAGATACAGTTACCGTTGTGCTTTCTACAAGCAATCAGCTTGTTGACTTCACAGAGCAAAACCCAGATACAGCAACTATTGCAGGGCGTGTGTATTTCGATGAAAACCAAGATGGCACCATTGCTGATAACGACAAATTATTAGCCGATGTAGGCATTACCTTAACGGGTAAAAATATCTTCGGTTCAASAATCTCGTTAACGACGCAAACGAATRCGCARGGTGAATACACGTTCGCGAATTTATTTGCTTCAGATGATAATGGTTACACCGTAACGCAAACGCAACCTGCGCTTTATAAAGACGGTGTTGAGCGTAACAATACAGGCATGATTGCAGGCTCTGATCTAACAGATACGGTTACCGTTGCGCTTTCTACAAACAATCAGCTTGTTGACTTTACAGAGCAAAATCCAGATACAGCAAGCGTTTCGGGACGTGTGTATTTCGATGAAAACCAAGATGGCACCATTGCAGATAACGACACGTTATTAGCCAATGTCGATATTGCCTTAACGGGTAAGGATATCTTCGGTTTAGACATTAATCTTACCGCACAAACGAATACGCAAGGTGAATACACGTTCGCTGATTTATTTGCCTCAGATACTAATGGTTACACCGTAACGCAAACCCAACCTGCACTTTATAAAGACGGTGTTGAGCGTAACAATATAGGTGTAATTGCAGGCTCTGATGTAACAGATACAGTTACTGTTATGCTTTCTGCAAGCAATCAGCTTGTTGACTTTACTGAGCAAAACCCAGACACCGCAAGCGTGTCAGGCCGTGTGTACTTCGATGAAAATCAAGACGGCACCATTACAGGTAACGACACGTTATTAACGAATGTCGATATTACCTTAACGGGTAAGGATATCTTTGGTTTAACAATCTCGTTAACAACGCAAACAAGCGCGCAAGGTGAATACACGTTCGCTGATTTATTTGCCTCAGATGCCAATGGGTACACAGTAACGCAGACGCAACCTGCGCTTTATAAAGACGGTGTTGAGCGTAACAATGCAGGTGTAATTGCAGGCTCTGATCTAACGGATAAAGTGACTGTTGTGCTTTCAACAAGCAATCAGCTAGTTGACTTTACAGAGCAAAATCCAGATACAGCGGCTATTTCAGGGCGTGTGTATTTTGATAAAAACCAAGATGGCGCACTTGCCGGTAACGACACGTTATTAGCGAATGTCGATATTACCTTAACGGGTAAAAATATCTTCGGTTCAGACATTAACCTGACAACGCAAACAAGCGCGCAAGGTGAATACACGTTCGCTGATTTATTTGCCTCAGATACTAATGGTTACACCGTAACGCAAACACAACCCGCGCTTTATAAAGACGGTGTTGAGCGTAATAGCTCGGGTGCTATTGCAGGCTCTGATCTAACAGATACAGTGACTGTTGTGCTGACCACCAACAACGAGTTTGTTGACTTCACAGAGCAAAACCCCGATACAGCGACTATTTCAGGCCGTGTGTACTTCGATGAAAATCAAGACGGTGTGATTGCAGACAACGATAAGTTATTAGCTAATGTAGATATTGCCCTAACAGGTAAAGACATCTTCGGAACTGACATTAACCTGACAACGCAAACAAGCGCGCAAGGTGAATACACGTTTGAGAATTTATTTGCCTCAGATGCCAATGGATACACCGTGGCGCAAACACAACCCGCGCTTTATAAAGACGGTGTTGAGCGTAATAGCTCGGGTGCTATTGCAGGCTCTGATCTAACGGATACAGTGACTGTTGTGCTGACGACAAGCAACGAGCTTGTTGACTTCACAGAGCAAAACCCAGATACAGCGACTATTTCAGGCCGTGTGTACTTCGATGAAAATCAAGACGGTGTGATTGCAGACAACGATAAGTTATTAGCGAATGTCGATATTACCTTAACGGGTAAAAATATCTTCGGTTCAGACATTAACCTGACAACGCAAACGAATGAGCAGGGTGAATACACGTTCGCTGATTTATTTGCCTCAGATACTAATGGTTACACCGTAACGCAAACCCAACCTGCACTTTATAAAGACGGTGTTGAGCGTAACAATGTAGGTGTAATTGCAGGCTCTGATGTAACAGATACAGTTACTGTTATGCTTTCTGCAAGCAATCAGCTTGTTGACTTTACTGAGCAAAACCCAGACACCGCAAGCGTGTCAGGCCGTGTGTACTTCGATGAAAATCAAGACGGTGTTATTGCTGGTAACGATCTGTTATTAGCGAATGTCGATATTACCTTAACGGGTAAGGATATCTTCGGTTTAGACATTAATCTTATCGCACAAACGAATACGCAAGGTGAATACACGTTCGCTGATTTATTTGCCTCAGATACTAATGGTTACATCGTAACGCAAACACAACCCGCGCTTTATAAAGACGGTGTTGAGCGTAACAGCTCAGGTGTGATTGCAGGCTCTGATCTAACGGATACAGTGACTGTTGTGCTGACGACAAGCAACGAGCTAGTTGACTTCACAGAGCAAAACCCAGATACAGCAACTATTTCAGGGCGTGTGTATTTTGATGCAAACCAAGATGGCACCATTGCTGATAACGACACGTTATTAACGAATGTCGATATTACCTTAACAGGTAAAAATATCTTCGGGACTGACATTAACCTGACAACGCAAACAAGCGCGCAAGGTGAATACACGTTCGCTGATTTATTTGCTTCAGATGCCAATGGGTACACCATGGCGCAAACACAACCTGCACTTTATAAAGACGGTGTTGAGCGTAATAGCTCGGGTGCTATTGCAGGCTCTGATCTAACGGATACAGTGACTGTTGTGCTGACCACCAACAACGAGTTTGTTGACTTCACAGAGCAGAACCCCGATACAGTGACTATTTCAGGCCGTGTGTACTTCGATGAAAATCAAGACGGTGTGATTGCAGATAACGATAAGTTATTAGCTAATGTAGACATTACCTTAACGGGTAAAGACATCTTCGGTTCAACAATCTCGTTAACGACACAAACAAGTGCGCAAGGTGAATACACGTTCGCTGATTTATTTGCCTCAGATGCCAGCGGTTATACCGTCACGCAAACGCAACCTGCGCTTTATAAAGACGGTGTTGAGCGTAACAATACAGGCATGATTGCAGGCTCTGATCTAACAGATACGGTTACCGTTGTGCTTTCTACAAGCAATCAGCTTGTTGACTTCACAGAGCAAAACCCAGATACAGCAAGCGTGTCAGGCCGTGTGTATTTCGATGCAAACCAAGACGGCACCATTACAGATAACGACAAGTTACTAGCCAATGTAGACATTACCTTAACAGGCAAAGACATCTTCGGGAGTGACATTAACCTGACAGCGCAAACGAATGTGCAAGGTGAATACACGTTTGCTGATTTATTTGCTTCCGATGCTAATGGGTACAACGTGACGCAAACACAACCTGCACTTTATAAAGACGGTGTTGAGCGTAATAGCTCAGGTGTTATTGCAGGCTCAGACACTAGCGATACTGTAACGGTGCAATTAATTGCTAACGAAAATCAGTTAATTGATTTTACCGAAATGGCAAAAGATGATGCGCGCATAGCTGGTTTTGTATTTAGCGATGAAAATATGGATGGGCTACGTCAATCGAACGAGCAAGGCATTTCAGACGTTGTTATTACTCTTGCTGGGCAAAACATTTATGGTAATGCTATTAATGCAACAGTATTAACAAATGCGCAAGGCGAGTTTGCTTTTGTTGGATTATCAGCGAGTGACGTACGAGGTTATGTGGTTAAGCAAGTTCAGCCAGAAAACTGGTTAGACGGTTTAGAATCACTTGCAGGCCGTGTTGTGAATTCGCAAAGTATTAACGATGAATTTACTGTGACTCTAAGTGCGTCTGAGCAGTTAACTGCGCTTGGATTTGCAGAATTAGCATCAGCAAGCTTATCGGGCTATGTTTTTGTTGATACGGATAAAAATAACATCAGAACAGCCCAAGATTTAGCGATTGAGGGTGTTGAGTTAACGGTTTCGGGGCGTGATTATAATAACAACCCTGTAACCCAGTCAGCGACTACCGATAGCTTAGGTTTGTATGCATTTAAAAACTTAGCGCCAAGTAATGAGCAAGGTTATCAGATCCAACAAACACAGCCGAAGAACTACATTGATGGCTTTGAAAGTATTGGCCAAGATGTTATCGGAAGAAGTGATCAGAGCGACATAATTACTGCTATCAATGTTAAGCCGTCACAAGAAAGCAAAGAGTATAACTTTGCAGAAAATTACGGTTTATCAGTTAAAGGTCGTGTGTTTATTGACCATGATGATGACGGTTTCTACCCTGTCTTAGCTGATAGTTCAGCTCAACAAAGTATTGCTTTAGCAAACGTTGAGATCACGCTATCAGGTAAAGATTATCGTCAAAACGATATTCTGCAAACGGTCATGACCAATGAATTTGGCTATTATGAATTCCCTGAATTGTCTCCAAGTAATGAACAAGGTTACACACTTGAGCAACAACAACCTAAAGACTACCTCGATGGGTTAGAGTCAGCACAAGGTGAAGTAATTGCGGACTCTAGAGGGTCAAATATAATCGTTGTAGGTCAACTACAAGGAACGGGAGAAGTCGGCTACTTTGACTTCGCTGAATTACCAGCTTCTTCGTTAGCAGGTAAAGTATGGGTTGATGCGAATGAAAGTGGCACTTTAGATGAGCAAGAAACACTGCGTATTCGTGATGTAACCGTCACGCTAACAGGTGTCGCACTTGATGGTGAAAATGTCACTCGCGTGACGAAAACCAATGAGCAAGGTCAATACACCTTTGATTCATTAAAGGCAGGAACTTACGCAATTACGCAAACACAACCAAGTGCTTGGCTAGATGGTAAAGAGCAGTTAGGTTCTCTATCAGGTGTAATTGCAAATGACAACTTTAGTGAAATCCAACTTGAACTTGGACAACAAGGTAACGATTATAACTTTGCTGAGACAGGCAGCTATTTATCAGGAACTGTTTACGTTGACTTAAATGATAATGCAACGCAAGAAGACAACGAAATTGGTATTGCACAAGTGCAAATGCACATCGAAGGTATTGATTTAGATGGGCAAGCAGTAGTAAGAATGACAACTACTGATACCTATGGTCGTTATCAATTTAAGCACCTTCCATTATCAGATGCGACTGGTTTCACTATTACGCAAACGCAACCAGAACAAACCCAAGATGGTAAAGATTCAGCGGGTTCATTAGGGGGTGTTGTTGCGCAGCAAATTGGTGCTGATGAAATTAAAAACATCAATATCAATGAGCATATCACCCTGGCGACAGAGTATAACTTTGGTGAGCAATTAACCAACCCTGCATCTATCAGTGGTTCTGTATGGCAAGATAACAACCACAACCGAGCTGATGATGATAATAACGGTAAATCAGGATGGTTAGTTGAACTCTTAGCAGATCCGCAAACAGGCGAAGCTAATCCGCTTGAGGCTGAACCATTAATTGTGGTTCGCTCGAATGAGCAAGGTGATTATACTTTCGCAGGTTTACCTGTAGGGGTATATGAAGTGCGCTTTAGACACCCTCAAGGTGGCGTGATCTACGGAATACCGGTATCAAATGATGCTGACACATCAACTGATAAAGGCACCATTTTGAATATTATTCTCAGTGCCGGAGAGCAAGTGGTTGAGCAATCTCTGCCAGTTGATCCGTCAGGTATTGTTTATGATTCACGTTCAAGAGAGCCAATCAAAAACGCCAAGGTTAGCATTACAGGGCCTGCTGGGTTTGAACCTGATTTACACCTAGTTGGTGGTCTTGATAATGTTGAGCAAACAACAGCAGATGATGGTTTTTATCAATTCTTATTATTTGCAAATGCGCCGGTTGGAGAGTATCAACTCGCGGTAACAGCACCGGTTGGTTTCTTGCAGGGCGAGTCAAAATTGATCCCCGCATGTACAGCGCGCTTAGAAGTTAGTGCTCAATCGTTACCAGTATTGGTTCATCAAACCAATAAAGCGCCAGTGGCTTCTTCTGCAATTCATGATGCGGCAAGTTGTCCTACCCAATCTAGCAATGTGGCACAAAGTAATGCGTCTACACAGTACTACACGCGTTTTTATATCAATCCACAATTACCATCAGCAAACGTGGTGAATAACCACATACCAGTAGATGGTTACGGTGATGATTTAGTGCAAGTGACTAAAACAGCCCTTAAACAAGATGTGGTTGTTGGTGAAATGGTGCCGTATGAGATTGTTATTTTTAACCGCTCAGACAAAGTATTACAGCCGGTTAGCTTTATTGATCAGCTTCCAGCGGGTCTAAAGTATGTCATTGGTAGTGCACGTATTGATGGTATTAGCATTGAACCTCGCGTGTTCGGTAGACAGTTGATTTGGCCAGTTCGCGAATTACTGCCTCAACAAACAGTAAGCATTCAGTTACTCACTGTTGTAGGAGCAGGCGTTAGCGAAGGCAAATACATAAACCAAGCATGGGTTGAATACACAGGCTCTGGCGATCAGGACAATCCAGATGACGGTGGCACGCCAGGTGGCGGCGGTAAACCAGGTGATGAAATTCCTAAAGGAAAGCGCGTTTCAAATATTGCGATTGCAAGTATCCGCGTTATTCCAGACACCATCATGGATTGTAGTGACTTAACTGGCCAGGTGTTTGATGATCACAACCGCAATGGCATACAAGAGCAAGGTGAAACTGGTTTACCTGGCGTGAAGCTAGCCACAGCTCAAGGTTTGTGGATCACCACAGATCAGCATGGCCGCTATCATTTAGCGTGTGCAGATGTGCCGCATCAAGCGCGTGGTAGTAACTTTATCATCAAGGTTGATGTGCGCAGTTTACCATCAGGGTATCGAATCACATCTGAAAACCCGCGTGTAGTTCGTTTAACACGAGGAAAAAATGTAACGGCTGACTTTGCAGCGAGCATCCATCGTGTTGCACGTGTACAGCTAAGTCAAAGTGCGTTTGATGAGCAGGGATTAATTGCCACGCATAGACAGCAATTGGAGCAATTACTAACTGTTATTGTGGAACAGCCAATTACAGTCAGGGTGGCTTATCAATTGGCCGAAAATGAAAATATACGTCAAGCAAAGCAACGTATTGCTGAACTTAATCAATGGTTTATTGCTCAGTGGAACAATTCAAATACTGAGCATGAGCTTACCCTAGAGGCGGAAGTTGTCGAATATGTTTTACCGCAAGAAGTTGTTACAGAGGGGCGTAAAAATGACTAAGTCACATAAATTTACGCCAATATCATTAACACTCGTTACGTTATTTGGTTTATCACCTGTAGCAAAAGCGGCTGGGATCACAAACGGCCTGAGCAATGATCAAGTACGCGAAAATAGCTACCACAGTAATACTGAAGAAGTGATAGTACAGAGGCACTTTGTACTTCACGCTTTGCCTGAAATAAAGCCGACTACAACACAGCTTAGTGAAGTAAAGCAAACTCCTGCAAGTGCTGAATTCGTTAAGGATTCAGCAATCCGCTTTGTTTCTGGTAAGCACTTTTTAACGGGCTCAACCAAGCAAGAAATGGATCGAATTATTGATTTTTTGCAGGGTAAAAAACAGCTGAATATCCACTTTATAGGCCATGCGGATAGCCAAAGGTTAAGTCCTAACGCAAAACGTATTTATAAAACTAACCAAGGTTTATCAGAGCATCGCGCCAATATTGTGGCCGAATATTTTCGTCAGCAGCTAGGTATATTGCCCTCAGCTACGACAATGGAAGGGCGCTCAAATCACGATCCCGTTGCTAGCAACGACACTCTTGAAGGTATGGCGCGTAACCGCCGAGTTGAAGTAATTGCAGTGTATGTAGAAGAAAAAACCTCAGTAAAAACGATTGTCAATGCAGGCCCAGATCGACGATTAATTTGTGATGGTGATTTTCGTCAACAAGCTGCAATGGCTATCACACTAGATGGTAAACCTTTTGCTAGCAGTGACAGTGCCAATAATGCCGATGCTCAGCGTTGTGCCGATGTGGCGTTAGAAAAAATGCAACTTCAGTTAAAATATAATCCATTGGATGCATTACCAAAGCTCAGTGTGGCGCACGCCATTACTGAATCTGGTGATACGCTAATGCTGCATTTAAAAGGCTACAGTAACTACATAAACTTTTTTGAATATGCCGAAGTACACATCATGTCACCGAATGGCACAGACATACTTAAAAAAGTACCATTGGGCGAAAACCTAGAAGGTAAATGGCGCTTACCAGGCAATATGTTAGGTATGAGCCTAAATTACCGCTTAAGGGTATATGATAAAAGTGGCCGCTTTGACGAAACCTCTTTCAGTAGCGCGGACTTTAGACCGAAATTTGCCGTAGCAAATGAAAAAGTCAATGGCTACTTAATGGCAAACTATGGTAAATCGCAACTCGCTAAACAAAATATTAAAGTTGATGGTGGCACTTTAACCTTATTTGGTGAAGAGGTGCCAGATCGTCACAGCGTTTATTTCTTAGGGCGTGTTGTTGCTATTACCCGAGAGCGTAAATTTGTACATCAACAAATTGTGCGCACTGGCTATCATAAAGCAGAAGTTGCGGTATTGAATGAAGAAGGCAATGGCGCATTAATTCAACGTGATTTAGCACTACCAAAGAGTGACTGGTTCTATGTTGCGATGGCCGATCTCACCGTGGGTCAAAATAGTCATAATGGCCCTGTAGAGCTATTAAGTGACGCCCATAATAAAGACAATAACTTATTTGCCGAAGGGCGTTTAGCCGCTTACATAACAGGTAAATGGGAAGATGAATACAAAGTAACAGCGCGTATTGACACCCGCGAAGCGCCGTTAAACGAGTTATTTTCTAATCTCCATGAAAAAGATCCAAAAAGCTTATTCCGTCGCTTAGAAGAGCAAAAATATGTAGCTGAGTATGGTGATGATTCAACGGTTGTTGATGATGCACCGAGTAACGGTAAAGTGTATTTAAAAATAGCGAAAGATCACTCACAAGTTATGTGGGGTAACTTTAATACACAAGTCAGTGATACTGAACTCAGCCGTGTTGAGCGCGGATTATATGGTTTGCAAACCCAATACCGCAGCAATGATGTCACCTCTTTTGGTGAACATAACAGTAAAGCAGAAATCTACGTAGCAGAAGCTGAAACACTCCCAGCATATGAAACACATAGGGCAACTGGCGGGTCGCTTTATTATTTACAACATCAAGATATAGTGCTTGGCTCTGATCAAGTTGCCATAGAGATCCGCGATAAAATATCAGGGTTAGTGTTGATCCGTCGTAATTTAACACCAGGTCAAGACTACGACATGGATGCATTGCAAGGGCGCATCTTACTGACGCGACCACTCTCATCATTTGCAGCAGATGATTTACTTGTTCGTGCAGCAAGTTTTGACGATAACCCAGCGTATTTAGTTACAAGCTATGAGTACACACCAGGCTTTTCAGAGTTAGATAATTTGACTTATGGTGGGCGAGTAAGCAAGTGGTTGACTGATCAAGTTCAACTTGGGATCACAGCCAATAAGCAACAACTTGACGAGTATGACGACACACTCATCGGCTTAGATGCGACCTATCGTCACAGCGCCAGCAGCTACGTTAAAGTTGAAGTTGCTCAAACAGATGGCATTGCAAGTCAGCTTAATTCGTTTAACGGTGGGTTTAGTTTTGATGAAATACGCTCAGGACAAGGACCTGTTAAAGCAAACGGAATACGCTTAGAAGCGGCAACCAGCTTTAAAGAATTTGGTTTAGAAAGCGACGGGCAAGCGCAATTTTATTGGCAACGTTTAGAGCAAGGTTTTGCGGGGCTTGGCCAAGTTAATGCGGATGAAGCAAACACCGCTGGTATAATGATGCAATGGCAAGCGACAGAAACTACAGCAGTTAAAGTGAAAGCCGATGACAATAAAGTAAGTAATCGCTACAAGCGTCAAGCTGCAGAAATAAACGTCACTGAAACAATCGATAAACATTGGCAAGCCAGTGCGGGGATCAGACAAGATGAACGTCGAAACCTTACTCAGGTGCAAAATCAATCGCAAAATACCGCGTCAAGTAAAGCCCGAAATGATGAAGGTAAGCGAACAGATACCGTTGTTCAGTTATCATATCAATCAGATGCAAACTGGTCAGCTTACGGCTTTGTACAAGGCACACTTGCCAATGACGCTACTCGCTTACGAAATAATCGCATTGGTTTGGGTACAGAAGTTCAAATTACCGAAAGTGTTAGCCTAAATGGTGAAGTTTCAGAAGGTAATTTAGGGTTTGCAGGCACTGCAGGTATTGATTATGCCTACAGTGATAAAGGTAATGTGTATCTTAATTACCGCCTAGATCCTGATGGTAGCGATTTGTTTAATAATGCTGAGCAAAAGCAGTGGGTAAGCGGGGCAAGGCATCGTTTTAATGATTCAACCAGCGTTTATGCCGAGCAACAATGGCAGCATGACGATAGGCAGCAAGGTCTTACACATGCCTATGGTGTCGATCACAGCATAAATTCACGTTGGCAGGTACAGTTAGGCCTTGAAAACGGCAATATTGACATGTTTGAAAATGGTCGATTAGAAAGATCGGGAGTTAACCTCGGATTAGGCTATCAGTTTGAAAATATTCGTTGGGCAGGCGCATTAGAATATCGCACAGACGAAACTGAGCAGGAAAAACGCACTAATTGGTTAATGCGTAATAATTTCAGCGTTAAATTAAATGAAGACTGGCGCGGACAATTACGTGTTGACACCGCGATCAGTGATAGCGATCAAGAAGCGCAAAGTGGCGCATTTAATAGCGATTTTACCGAAGCGCAGCTTGGTTTCGCATATCGCCCTATTGATGCCAGCCCTTGGTCAGGCCTAGCAAGCTTAACCTATCTTGAAGATTTAGCCCCAGCGCAGCAGCTTAGTGGCATTGGTCGAGATAACACGCCACAGCAGCGCAGCACCGTGTGGGCGGTTGATGTAAATTATCAATTTTCACCACGATGGCGGTTTGGAACTAAGCTTGCGCAGCGTACAGGCGAAATACGCTTAGTGCGAGATGAAGGCCCTTGGTTTGATTCAACAGCAACCTTAAGTGTACTGCGCGCTGATTATCATTTACAGCATAATTGGGACGCAACACTAGAATGGCGCATGCTCAAAGTCAGCGAATCGCAAGATAGACGAAGTGGAGCGCTCGGCGCTATTCATCGTCATATTGGTGAGAATATGAAGATAGGTATAGGCTATAACTTCACTAATTTTTCAGATGATTTGACCGACTTAGATTATGATTCAAAAGGTTGGTTTATCAATATGGTTGGTAAGTTTTAGCCTATACCCAAACTACCTCAAGATACAGAATTCAGCGTTTCACAGGGACTTAATATCAAGGCGTTACTTTGCAACAATGGCAAGAAGTAACAACGCAAAGAGTAAGTGCCTGTGAAGCGTCCATGGGGTTGGTTTAAAAGCGATTTATACTGCGTTACTTTTATAAGGGATTGATTTTAACAATAGACTCACTATTACTTGCAATCAATGCCTTGCCTAAATCGCTTTTAATTCCAACTGGAACTCACATCTTGAGGAGGTTTGGGTGTATCCCCCCCCAAACAAGATCACTTTGTTTGGGTTTTTTTATAACGCTAAAAAACCTTCTTCGCGCCGTTATATTTAATTGTTAATATAATTCAATTAATTAGAGGGAGTGTTTAATCAATTTCTCGTAACATAAAACTTTAATGCTGCTGCACTGTCTCATTGCGCTATTTTGGGTTAAAATAACGTCATAACCAATTAACAAGATAGTGAATGTCAAACCAAGATCCTAATCTCAGTCGAGAACAAGAAAAGTACGAAAACCCTGTCCCAAGTCGTGAGTTTATACTTACTCACATAAAAGACCGTGCCAAGCCAGCTAATTTCCATCAATTATGTGAAGAGTTAGCGGTAAACGATGATGAGCGTCAAATTGCTTTCAAGCGCCGTTTACGTGCTATGGAACGTGATGGCCAACTCTTCTTTAACAAATTTAAATGCTACGCCTTAATTGACGAAGCAGGGCTTGTAAAAGGAAAAGTCATAGGTCACCGTGATGGGTTTGGCTTTTTAGAAGTCGAAGGCGAAAGTAAAGACTGGTTTATTGCCAAGCATCAAATGAATATGGTGCTCCATGGTGACATTGTGCTGGCTAAAGGCACTAAGCGAGGCTCAGGTGGTAAATGCGATGCGCGTATTATTCGCGTACTACCTAATGAACGAGCACTTATTGTCGGTCGCTATTTTGTAGAGCATGGCGTTGCTGTTGTGGTGGCCGAAGATCCACGCATCACGCAAGATATCATTATTTTACCAGGCAGTGATAACGGCGCGCGTCATAATCAAATGGTGCAAGTGCAAATTACACAAAACCCTAATCGTAATATGAATGCGGTAGGCAAAATTATTGATGTATTGGGTGAGCATTTAGCGCCAGGTATGGAAATAGAAGTTGCACTGCGTAACCACGATATTCCTCATGTATGGCCTGATGAGGTTGAAAAGCAAGTTGAGCATTTAGGTGAGTTTGTTGAAGAAGCTGACAAACAAAATCGTGTTGATTTACGTGATTTACCATTAGTAACGATTGATGGTGAAGATGCCCGTGATTTTGATGATGCCGTTTATTGTGAACCAGAACAATCAGGTGGTTGGCGCTTATGGGTTGCTATTGCGGATGTATCACACTACGTAGGAATGAACACGCCTCTAAATAAAGAAGCGATAGAGCGCGGTAATTCAGTGTATTTCCCTGAACAAGTAATTCCTATGTTGCCTAAAGTGCTGTCAAACGGCTTATGTTCACTGAACCCTAAAGTTGACCGTTTATGTATGGTTGCAGAAATGATGGTATCGGCGGCTGGTAAACTATCAGGCTACCGTTTTTATGAAGCAGTGATGAACTCGCACGCTCGTTTAACGTACACAAAAGTAAATAATATTTTGCTCGGTGACGAGAAACTGCGTACAGAATATGCGTCAGTTGTGCCACATTTGACTGATTTACAGCAAATGTATACGGCGCTAAAAGCAGCACGACAAGATCGTGGTGCCATTGAGTTTGAAACGCTTGAAACGCGTTTTGTATTTAACGCTCAACGCAAAATTGAATCAATCGTGCCTGTTGTACGTAACGATGCGCATAAGTTGATTGAAGAATGTATGATTTTAGCCAATGTATCAGCTGCTAAAATGCTTGAAAAACACGAAGCCAGTGCGCTTTACCGTGTTCATGCTGAACCTGATGGTGAAAAATTAAGTAACTTTAGGCAGTTTTTATCTGAGCTGGGTATTGAATCAACGCTTAGTGATGAACCTACACCAAAAGAAAT
The DNA here is from genome assembly GCF_001298125.1 of Pseudoalteromonas porphyrae. Taxonomy (NCBI): domain Bacteria; kingdom Pseudomonadati; phylum Pseudomonadota; class Gammaproteobacteria; order Alteromonadales; family Pseudoalteromonadaceae; genus Pseudoalteromonas; species Pseudoalteromonas porphyrae. The sequence continues at coordinate 13,475 of NZ_LHPH01000031.1, forward strand.
TACCCATGTATTAGCAAAGCTTGGTGATCGCCCTGATGCGGAACTCATTCAGACAATGCTGTTACGCTCAATGAAGCAAGCCGTATATCAGGCTGAAAACATTGGTCACTTTGGTTTGTCATTAGATGAATATGCGCATTTCACTTCGCCAATCCGTCGTTACCCAGATTTAGTTGTACATCGTGCTATTAAAGGTATTTTAAAAGCACAAGGGATGGTTACTTCTGGCGCTTATGCCTATAGTGAGGAAGAAGTTGCGCAATTGGGTGAGCAATGCTCAACTACCGAACGCCGTGCTGACGATGCAACCCGTGAAGTAGCTGATTGGCTTAAATGTGAATACATGCAAGATCATGTTGGCGATGAATTTGAAGGGGTTATCTCCTCGGTTACTAATTTTGGCTTATTCATTCGTTTAGCTGATTTACAAATTGATGGCCTTATTCATGTCACCAACTTAGGTGATGAATACTTTCAACATGATGCTTCTAAGCACTGCTTAATAGGTGAGCACACTCATAAAGTGTTTCGTCTAGGTGATAAAGTGACGGTTCAAGTGGCATCTGTCAGCTTAGATGAGCGCCGAATTAACTTAACGCTCAGTGGCGATGTTGCACAGGATAGATACGCCCGTCGTCGTAGTGAGCCTAAAGGGCATCAACCTGCAAGTGTTCGTTCGCAATTAAAGCGCGGTAAAATACCAGCTAAAAAAGAAACCGAGCAAGTTAGCCCTGAGCAAAAAAATCGCACTGACCAAGGTAAACCAAAGCCAAAAAAAAGCAGTGCGAGTAGAGGAAAAAAGAAACCGACTACAAAGTCAGGGGCGGTAGCTGCTACAACCGCTAAAAAACCGAAGAAAAGGGCTGTGAAAAAGCCAAAAAGACCCGGCAAAAACGCCCGTAAAAGTACGAGTTCAGGAGCAAGTAATACGTGAGTAATGAATTAATTTTTGGCTTTCATTCTGTTGAAGCAATTTTTGAAAGTGAGCCTGAGCGTTTTATTGAAATATATGCTCTTAAAGGTCGTGATGATAAACGCTTATCTCCAATTATTGAAGAAGCGCGTAAATTTGGTATCTCAGTACAATTCATGCAACGTAAAGCACTTGATAACAAATCAAAGGGTGAGCAGCACCAAGGTATTATTGCAAACGTTATAGCTGCACCTACATTTAATGAAAAAGATCTTGATGAGATCATTGCGCGTGAAGAAACTCCTTTTTTACTGGTGCTAGATGGCATCACTGATCCGCATAATTTAGGTGCATGTTTACGCAGTGCTGACGCGGCGGGTGTTCACGCGATTATTGTACCAAAAGATAAATCAGCAAAACTAAATGGCACCGCCCGTAAAGTTGCCTGCGGCGCAGCAGAAACAGTACCGCTTATTCAAGTAACCAATCTTGCGCGTACTTTACGTGAGATTAAAGATGCGGGTGTATGGGTTGTTGGCACGGCTGGCGAAACAGACACTCATGTATTTGATGCTAACTTAACAGGCCCAATGGCGATTGTTATGGGGGCAGAAGGTGAAGGTATGCGTCGTTTAACCCGCGAACACTGTGATGTACTCGTTAAAATCCCAATGGCCGGCACCGTTTCAAGCTTAAATGTTTCTGTAGCAACAGGCATTTGTTTGTTTGAAGTACTACGCCAGAGAAATGCAACACAAGCTTAAAAAGCTTTAAGCTTGTAGCCGTCAGCCGTCAGCCGTCAGTTTAAGACAAGCTCGTCTTGACACGTAAGTTAATATGAGCAAAATTTCTAGCTGATAGCTGATAGCTGATAGCTGATAGCTGATAGCTGATAGCTGATAGCTGATAGCTGATAGCTGATAGCTGATTTATTAGCTCCCCCACTTAAAGCTAAAAAACCTGCTTGCTTAATTTTCCAACTAAGCGTAAAATGCGCGCTCATTTCGGCTTTTAAACTATTAATTCCTTGCCTTAAACCGACCGGCCGAAACGGTAGAAGGCTCTATTAACCGTAAGGAATATCCATGCGTCATTACGAAATCGTATTCATGGTTCACCCTGATCAGAGTGAGCAAGTATCTGGTATGATCGAACGTTATACTGGTTCAATCACTGAAGCTGGTGGTGTTATCCACCGTCTTGAAGATTGGGGTCGCCGTCAATTAGCATACCCAATCAACAAGCTTCATAAAGCTCACTATGTTCTTATGAACGTTGAAGCACCTACTGAAGTAATCAGCGAGCTAGAAACTACTTTCCGCTACAACGATGCAGTGCTTCGTAACTTAGTTATGCGTACTAAAAATGCTGTAACTGAAGCGTCTCCTCTTGTAAGAGAAGAGAAGAAAGAAGCACCAGCTGCTTAATTGTTTTGAGTCCAAGCATGGCGCTTGTTCAGTTGAGTAATTAAGATGAGCCAAACGCTTAGTCCTTATATGAATCAACTAACACTATCTGGAGTCGTTTGTAAAACGCCCAAATATAGTCAAAGCCCTGCTGGTATACCGCATTGTATTTTTGTTGTAGAACATAAATCAATGCAAGTTGAAGCAGACCTTAACCGTAATAGTTATGTAAAGCTTCAAGTGGTTGCTAGTGGTAAGCAAATGCAACAACAGACTCAACATTTGCACGTTGGGCAGGCATTGCAAGTGAGCGGTTTTTTAAACCGCCATGAAGGTCGTAACGGCCTTAGCCAATTGGTTTTGCATGCTCAGCATATCGAAAGAATTATTTGAGGAATTAATCTCATGGCACGTTATTTCAGACGTCGTAAGTTCTGCCGCTTTAAAGCGGAAGGCGTACAACAAATCGATTATAAAGATCTAGCTACTCTTAGAAACTATGTTACAGAAAGTGGCAAAATCGTACCTAGCCGTATTACAGGTACTAGCGCTAAATACCAGCGCCAGCTAGCAACAGCTATTAAGCGTGCTCGCTACTTAGCCCTTCTTCCATACACTGACTTACATAAGTAAGCAGCGGATTAACACGTTTTTAAAAGGTGTAGAAACATGCAAGTTATTCTACTAGATAAGATCGCTAACCTAGGTGGCCTAGGTGACCAGGTTGTAGTTAAATCTGGCTTCGCACGTAACTTCCTTTTCCCGCAAGGTAAGGCAGTTCCTGCAACTAAAGCTAACGTTGAAACTTTTGACGCACGTCGTGCAGAGCTTGAAGCGAAAATCGCTGAACAGCTTGTTGCTGCACAAGCACGCGCTGAGAAACTTGAAGCATTAGCTGAAGTTACATTAGTATCTAAAGCTGGTGACGAAGGTAAGTTATTCGGTTCTATTGGTACTCGCGACATCGCTGACGCTATCTCAGCTGTTGGTGTTGAAGTTGCTAAGTCAGAAGTTCGTTTACCTCTAGGAACTATCCGTGAGACTGGCGAATTTGACGTATCAATCGCAGTACATTCAGACGTAACGGCTACTATTAAAGTAATCGTAATCGCTGAAGCTTAATTTTTATAATTAAGTATAAAAGCCGTGCATTGCGCACGGCTTTTTTGTTGTGTACAGCTTATGTAATAAAATAGTTTAATCCCCGCAAATAGACGTCATTTTGTATCATTTTTAGAAAAAATGGATTAGAGTACCCATTTTGGCTAAGTGTGTATTCCACTCTTGATTTAATATTTCAATAATAAAAACTAATTATTTATCACTATTAAATGATATTTTTTTGTAAATAAATCGTAGTTAATTGACATTGACAGCGTTGTCACTGTATATTGTTTGTGCACTGGGCATAGTGTAAAGGAACTAGAGAGTGAAAGATAAGATGAGAGAAAATGTACGCCAAAAGAATGGTTTTACATTAGTTGAGTTACTAATAGTTGTAGCCATTATAGGTATTTTATATACCGTGGCTATGCCTGCCTATACCGAGCAAATGGAACGTAGCCGACGCGCTGATATTCAGCAAGTAATACTCCAACATGGCGCAGTATTAGAGCGTATTTATTCTCGTAATGGAGGGTATCCAGATGCTTTTAATGGGGCTGTCAATACCGACTTTTACAGCTTTAGTTATGTAGCCTCAGATCGCGTACCAGGAGCCGCCGCTAATGTTGATTTTAAAAATCGCCAATTTACATTAACAGCAACTCCAAAATCAACATCGGCACAAAAAGGCGATCGTTGTGGTGCACTCGCTATAAAGCAAGATGGAACACAATCCGCTACTAAAGGTGGTTTTGCCGTGACGAATTGTTGGGAATAATAATGAACAAGACGGCTGGTTTTACTTTAGTTGAATTAATGGTTGTAGTTAGCATTATAGGTATTATGGCTGTCTTGGCTTTCCCTTCATTTAGCCAGCAGATTATGCAAGATCGCGTAGTCACTACTGCAAACCAACTTAATAGCGTATATAAATATGCGCGCAGTGAAGCTGTGAAACGCGATAAGGATGTAACATTAGCAGTTAGCGGTACTAAGTGGCAAGTGAGGGCTCCTGTTGATGGTGTCGAAACTGTTTTAAAAGAATTTGTTATTCAACATCAGGGGGTTACTGTATCCCTCGTTAATCGTACAGTGTTATCAACTGGTGAAATATCTGCTGCAAGTACAATTTTAGTTGAAGATACGTCAACTGATACCGTTGATTATTATTTGTGTATTTTAAAAAGCGGCCAAAATTGGCTGATTGAAAAATCGGTAGGTTGTGCATAATGATAAAGCAAAATGGATTTTCATTGTTAGAAGTTATGCTGTCAGTTGTCATTGCTGGCATAGCATTGTTGGGCTTAGCTGCCGCGCAATTAAAGTCGTTGCAGTTCGCAAATAACAGTTTCAATTATACGGTTTCTTTGGTGCAAGGCCAAAATACTCTCGAACGTATTTGGCCACGCTTATGTGAGTTGCAAACGACAAACCCAGCACTATTTACTGATGTAAACTTTCGGACCTTTCTAGGGCCTCAAACAACAGACTTTCAGCTCACATTACCTGCGGCTTATGCTGATGACATGCAAATTACAGTTTCATGGGCTGATGAGCGGATGACGGATGCAGCTGTAAATCAAATATCGCTTAATGCAAGTTATCCTACTTTACCAGCTGGGTGTATTTAGTTATGAGCTCTTCTTCAATGCGTGGCTATACATTAGTGGAATTGATGGTTGCTTTGGCCGCTGGATCATTTTTATTGGCAGGGGTGAGCCTGTCGTATTCTGCGATTAAAGGTACCATTATGGTCAGTAAGGAGCTTGAAAATGCACAAGAAGTTATACGCTATACAAGCAAAGTATTTACTCGGAGCATAAAGCAAACACCGACTCTACCTATTGTCGCCGCTGACGGGTTATCTATTAGTATTGGGCAACCCGCAGGCGTAATTACCTGTAATGGAAGTGTCGCTGTGGCACCTACGACGGAAATATACACATTAACGGGCAATAACTTAATGTGTACGTTAGGAGCTGCTGCTCCAGAGCGGTTACTAACAGGTGTTGAAAGGTTAAATTTTTCTATTAATAACAACGTAGTAAAAATCAATGTGGCGCCTGAAAATTTACCGAGTCAGTTTGGTAACGCAATAAGTATTGATGTTGCGGTTTCTAATGTTATTTTAACGAATGCTTTTGGTGGTGTGTAGTGAACAATAAACAGCAAGGTTTTACACTCATTACGGTGCTTATATTGACCAGTATGGCAAGTATTGTAGTACTTAATTCATTACGCGAAAATATTGTACAAGAGCGCATGAGTGGTAATTTTCAAAAGAAAATGAATAGTCGTTTGCTTGCAGAAAAAGGTGTGTTCGAAGAAGCGAGACTAATGCAGCAAGCGTTGAATAATAATGGAGAATTAGACATTGATGGATTAATTGCCGCAGCGGGTAATGCCAGTGGCAGAGGTTTGATTGGAATCGACGCAACATATGATGCAAGCATAAGTAAAAACCTTGCTGGGGAATTAGAAATAGCTAGTCTTGGTCAGCGCTATAGCGGTGACGCGCAAAGCAATTTAGTGGCACGATTTGGATTTAAACCAGGTAAAGCCGAATCACTTTTTCAAAATGCAATTGTTGGCTGTGAAGGCGTATCACTCAGTGCGAGCGGTCGAATTGATAGTTTCGATTCAAGCAAGGGGGACTATGATCCCAGTAAAGCGGAAGCTGGTGCGGTGATAGGTACTGTCTATAAAGATAAGGATGTTACCTTGTCAGGAGCGTCAGCAATTTGGGGTAGTGTGCATGCAACAGGCAGTATCATTTTTTCGGGGTCATCGCCTATAACGGGTACTTTACGCGCAAACAATCATATTATTATTGATTCTAATTTCACTGTATCAACCGATCCTGTTTTACCGGACGGCTTCCCCCTTGATACTGCTGTAGGTGGTGATGTTTTATCTGCAGGTCACGTGACTTGGAAGCAAGGCAAGGTGTTAGGTGTTATTCGGGCTAATAAGGACTTTATTATCCCTAACAATAGCGCAACTACAATCTTAGTGAATCGAAATAATGATGGGTTAGATGTGATGTATGGTGGAACATTCACTGCAAAAAATTTGGCGTCCCAACTAGAACAAGATGGTATACCTTACTCAGATCTGCGCTATAACGTTAACCCAAATGTCGAGTTAGTTCCTTCACAAGATCCGACTAATTTTGAAGGCGGTAAAGTAAAGTGTGATCCAATTGATGTAACCAAACTTGTTACTGCGCTTGTTGATCCTGCGGCTGAAAAAATTATAGTTAAGCACGGTAACTCGGTACTTGTTCCTAGTAAGCCTGAAACGCGTGTTATTTATGAGTTAACACCTGAGATTGCGCAATCTAAAATTGAAAATCAGGGGAGCTATGTATGGGAAAATTGGTTAGGTGCTCGCCCAGCCACAATTACTTATGCGCTTGCCACGATAGATAAAGAGGTTGATGTTAAAGTGCTCAAGATGGGTAGTCTTTCATTAAATAATGGTAATTTAAAAGTGGCCGGTGGTGACGTTACTTTAGTTGTTAATGGTGACTTTAAAATGGAAGGGTCGTCAGAAATACATATTGCAGAAGGGAGTAGTTTAACTCTTTACGTAACAGGTAAAGTTAAAATGAAAGCTTCACCAGGCTCTATAACCATGAAGCATGGTTTAACAGCCACAGGCAAGCCTGTATTTAGTGTCTATTCAAGCAATGAGCAAAATAATGGTATAGATATAGACGCTGATGCTAATTTGTATGCTGCAATCTATGCGCCTAAAACGGATGTTAAAGTGGTTGCTAATGGTGGTTTTAGTGGTTCTATTAGAGGAAAAACGGTCACCGCATCAGGTAAGGGTGGTATTCACCATGATGTTAACTTGACTAATGTTGGCGGTGGCGGGGGAGGTAAAACTGCAGGCGAGTTAATTTTCCTTGGTTGGTCCTATAAAACTCCTCAAAAAGCAGTGGTAGACCCCATAATACCGACTCCTTAATTGTGTTTATATTTATAACGGCTAACTTAGGTTAGTCGTTTTTATTTCAATAAATTAAGTTCTGAGTCTTAGCTGAAAAATCAGGCCTTGTGGCTATTTTCAATGTTAATACCAATCTGCATAAATATTTGAACAATTTAACGAATTAAATCACGCTATAACGTTGTTAAAAATTTTTATTTAGAACAACTAGATATAAAAATTTTAGCCTAGTTATAGCGCAATTTTCTTGTCATTAAATAGACTCCATATCTACGCAGATTGGTATAACTATGTTGAATCGACTGATGATAAAAAGCCCCTAGCGAGATTAGCCCCGTAATACCTGAAAATCTTCGGTTGGACAGTTGAGATTATTTTCATATAGTTAAATATACGCGGAAATACTTTAACCAAAATTGAGATTAAATTAAAAATAATTAAACGTCCTTTAAACCTTTTTCACCTCTTTTCACGTCTAACTATGCAAGAAACTTAAAAACCTGAAATATCGTATTTCTACATGGCTTAAGTATAAACTACATTCAGAATAATAATCATAAAGGGACAACATCTGCGATGTTGATAAATGCAAAACATGCTTTTAATCAACACAGTGAAACTGTGTTGATTGAGAAAGTAAAAAGTGGCGATCAACAAGCCTATGCAGCGTTGTATACACTGCATGTTAAGCGAGTATACGCATTATGCCTACGATTACTCGCTGATAGAGAGCACGCTGAAGATGCCACGCAAGAAGTGTTTGTACAGTTATGGCATAAAATTGCTAGCTTTGAAGGGCAGTCACAATTTTCGACTTGGCTGCACAGCGTTACCAGCAATATTGCCATTAGTTACTTACGCAAACATAAAAACTGGCTGCAAAAAGTAGTGAGTTTTGAACAAAGTGGTATGGATGAGCAAAGCGCTGATGATTGCCAAGGTTTAAATGGACTCGATAAATTGGTTTTAAGGCTCCCAGAGCGAGCCCGAATGGTATTTGTATTTCACGCTATTGAAGGTTATCGCCATGAGGAAATTGCAACCATGCTAGGTATGGCAGTTGGTTCTAGTAAGTCGCAGTTTCATCGCGCACGACAGTTATTAAAAGAGTGGTATGAAAATGAGCAAGCTTGATTTTGAAGAATTTTTAGTTGAGTCATTAAATCGCTCGCAAACTGAACTCCCGCCGCAAAAAGATTTGTGGCCAGGTATTGAAAAAGCACTATCACACAAACTACCGCAACAAACTAAAGTGGCTGTGTGGCCTAAACTAGCTGGTGTTGCTGCATGCACGGTCGGAGCGTTATTGACTGCTCAGTTACTTTTTAATACGCCGCAGCAAAAAACGGGTGTTGCTATGAGTGATTATTTTACAGAGCAAAAGCAAAGCTTGTTAGTGCAATATCAAAATCAACCGGCATTAACGAATAATTGGCAGCAGCAATTAAATGAACTGGAAGAGGCTGAAAGCGCGATAAAGCAAGCGCTTGAGAATGAGCCTGAAAACCCAGCGCTATTGAAAATGCTTGCTCAGATATATCAACAGCAATTGGATTTAATCAATAAGGTGCACGCACCCAAATGGCAACAAATTTAGGAGTCCCTATTATGAAAGTATTATGTTTATTATTAAGTGTATTACCCTTATCAGCATTAGCAGGTCAAAAGATCAATGAAATAGTTGATGTCCCTGTAAACAAGCGTGTATTTATTGAAAATCAACGAGGTGACATTCGCATCGAAGGGTGGGATAAAGCGCAACTTAAAATAGAAGGTGAGCTGGATGATAAGGCCAATGGGTACAGGTTAGAAAATAGCAATGGGCGGATTGAGTTTATTGTAAAAATGCCACGGAACGTCAACAATGGCTGGAACAGTGGTGATGGCTCTAAACTGACTATCTATATGCCGAAAACAAGTGAACTTGAGTTCGCAGGTGTTAATGTCACTATTAGCGCCAAAGATTTACACGCGGGCGCTGAGATAGATACGGTCAATGGCGATATCAATGTGCAAAGTCTCAGTGGTGACTTGAGCTTTGACACGGTTAATGGCGACGTTAGTGCGCAAGATCTTAATGGCGATATTCGCTTTGAAACTGTAAACGGTGAAATTAACGATAAAAACTCTCAAGGCACATTAAGGTTTACAGCGGTCAATGGCGATATAAAATCAACAACCCGCGCGCAAGATGTGCGTTTAGAGAATGTAAACGGTGATATAGATTTTACGTTTGATAAACTAAAAAGTTTGCGTATTAATACCGTAAATGGTGAAAGCGAAGTGCGGATTAATGAGTTAATCAAAGGTGCACAAATAACCTATGAGTCTGTTAGTGGTGATGCCGAGTTTTTCTTTCCTGCGAATGTCTCAGCACGATTTGAAATTGAAGCACATGCTAATGGTAAAATCGTCAATGAATTGAGTAATGATAAAGTTAAAAAAGCAAAATACGGCCCATCAAGTGAATTGGAGTTTTCAATTAATGGTGGTGATGGGGATATTGAAATAGACACCATCAGTGGGCGAATTGAGTTACGTAAAAAATAACAATTCTACTTAATTAAAAAGTAGCAAGCGGGAAAAGAATTCCCGCTTTGCTATTTGCACAGCGTTACCAAGTCGATAGAATAGACGCAATTGTATTTTAGTATTGCGAAGTTATGGCTAAACCAGATAAACAAGTCGACACCCTTAAAGTTCCTCCTCATTCCATTGAAGCAGAGCAATCTGTTTTAGGTGGCTTAATGCTTGATAATCAAGCCTTTGACCGTGTTGCTGAATTAGTCGTTTCGCAAGATTTCTATACACGTACTCACAAGCTTATTTTTGAAGCGATGGTTGAGCTTGCCGAGATTGGTGATCCAATCGATTTGATCACCATCTCAGAGAGTTTAGAGAAAAAGAATTTACTCAGCGGTATAGGCGGCTTTGCTTATTTAGCTGAGATTGCTAAAAACACTCCTAGTGCGGCGAATATCGATGCTTATGCGAATATCGTACGCGAACGTGCTGTAGTACGTGAAATGATAGGTGTTGCCAATGAAATCGCCGAAGCTGGTTTTAACCCTGAAGGGCGCACCAGTCATGACTTACTTGATTTTGCAGAGAGTAAAGTTTTTAAAATTGCTGAGCAACGCACAAAAAGCAACGATGGCCCGCAAAGTATCCACAGCATATTAGAAAAAACTGTCGATAAAATCGAAGAGCTATACCAGTCACCACAAGATGGTGTGACAGGGGTAAGCACCGGTTACGCTGATCTAGATAAAATGACGACTGGTTTACAGCCATCAGATTTAATTATTGTTGCAGCGCGTCCATCAATGGGTAAAACCACCTTTGCGATGAACTTAGCTGAACATGCAGCGATGACTCAAGATAAACCCGTACTTATTTACTCATTAGAAATGCCATCTGAGCAAATCATGATGAGGATGCTGGCATCGCTTGGTCGTATTAACCAAACCAAAGTACGTACTGGTCAATTAGATGATGATGATTGGGCACGGTTATCTTCAACCATGGGACTGCTCATGGAAAAAGGTAAAATGTTTGTCGATGATGCATCAGGCTTAACACCAACTGATGTACGTTCACGTGCACGTCGTATTGCGCGTGATCATGGCGGTATCAGTATGATCATGGTGGATTACTTACAACTTATGCGTGTACCAAGTTTGTCGGACAATCGTACCTTAGAGATTGCTGAAATTTCACGTTCACTCAAGTCATTAGCAAAAGAATTGAAATGCCCTGTGGTAGCACTGTCTCAGCTTAACCGTACCCTAGAGCAACGTGCTGATAAACGTCCAATTAACTCTGACTTACGTGAATCAGGCTCTATCGAGCAGGATGCCGATTTAATCATGTTTATTTACCGTGATGAAGTCTATAACGAAGACAGTACAGACAAAGGTATTGCTGAAATCATCATAGGTAAACAACGTAACGGCCCAATTGGTAAGGTGCGGCTAACCTTCCAAGGTCAGTTCTCGCGTTTTGATAATTACGCTGGGCCTGCGGTAGACGACGAATATTAATATGCGTTTAGCTATTGCTCAAATCAACTTAACAGCACTTGCAGATAACTTAGCGCAAGTACGCAAGTTTGCGCCGAAAAGTAAGGTCATGGCGGTATTAAAAGCCAATGCTTATGGACATGGTTTAGTAAAAATAGCGCAGCATCTTAATGATGCTGATGCGTTTGCTGTTGCGCGCATTGATGAAGCTTTAGCACTTAGAGCGGGTGGGTTAACTAAGCCAATTGTATTGCTCGAAGGTTTTTTTCATCAAGATGACTTACCTATTTTATTGGCTAATAACTTTCAAACTATTATTCATGATGAAAATCAGCTTAAAGCACTTGAAGAGGCAAGCCTTGATGAGCCAATTAGTTGCTGGTTAAAAATTAATACCGGTATGCACCGTCTTGGCATTGCGCCTGCGCAACTCAATGATTTTTACCAGCGCTTGCAAGCAACGAGTAATGCTAAAGATACAATCAATTTGATGACACACTTTTCTTGCGCTGATGATCTACAAGATCCAAAAACAGCTGCGCAAATTGCCTTATTTGACTCTTTAGTACAAGGTAAACAACAAGCGCATTGTTTATCAAATTCAGCGGGTATTATTGCGTGGCCTGCCGGTCATGGTGAATGGGTACGTCCAGGTTTAATGATGTATGGCGTATCGCCAATGCTTAATGCCACAGGTAAAGAACATGGATTAAAGCCTGTGATGCGTTTAACCACTAAAGTAATAGCAATTCGTGATGTGGATGCGCAGCAATGTGTAGGATATGGCGGGCGCTGGCAAAGCACTAAGGCCACTAAGCTTGCTGTGGTTGCAATGGGATATGGTGATGGATATCCGCGCCATGCAAAGCAAGGGACGCCTGTGGTAATAGGCTCTAAACGTTACCCTATCGCAGGAAGTGTCTCAATGGATATGATTAGTGTGGACATTGGTGAAAACACCGCTGGCATTAAAGTAGGCGATGAAGTCGAGATGTGGGGGCCAAAGTTACCCGTTGAAGAAGTCGCCCAATGTGCTACGACAATTCCTTACGAGTTACTCTGTAATATTACCCCTCGTGTCAGCTATGAATACCTAGAGTAGCTAAATTTATAGCGACTCTTTAATATCGCTACTCTTTAATAAAGTACACATCGCTAAATCCCATACGTGCAAACTCTTGATCACGAAAGTTACGAACAGACGCTGAGCCTTTCGATGTCATTTCAATTTGCTGAACCATGCTGAGGTAGTTAGTTAAATCAATACCTTCAGCAGCTGCAATCGCTTGATACATATCGTGGTATTTATCTTTTGCAAAATTAATTTCGCGAGGTTGATCTTTAAATTTGTAAGTAATGCGTCGTGCCATGAGAAACTCGTAAACGGAATTAAATTACAGTGATTTTACACCTTCTTTTACATCCACTCTACCTTTGAATGACTTGTGTCTGGGGTCACGTTACAATAGTTATAATTTTCGTCGTTAATATCAAGGATTATCATGAAATTATCAGTAGAGATCAGTAAATACCCACTTCATCAAGATTATATTCCATTTATTAAAGGTTTTATTGATCGTTTAAATGAATATGATGATTTAAAAGTAATAACAAATACGCTATCAACACAGATTTTTGGTGATTACGATTTGGTAATGTCAGTGTTAAATACAGAGATAAAACGTTCATACGAAGAGTTTGGTAAGGCTATTTTTGTTTGTAAATTTCTAAATGGTGATCTCTCTCCTGAACTTTAAAGTCTAAACGGATCAATTATGGAATTTATAACACAAACGCTCGCAGGGTTTACCGCGATGTCGTATTGGGAATATATAGCTGTAGCACTCTCAATGGCGTATTTATTGTTAGCAATAAAAGAGAACCTTTGGTGTTGGCCTGCTGCATTCTTAAGCACATTTATTTATACAATAATGTATTGGAATGGTGCCTTGTTAATGGAGTCACTGCTACATTTTTATTATATGTATATGGCAGTATATGGCTGGATAGCCTGGCGTAGAGGGGGGGACAATTTACGTGAGTTAGTGATTACTTCATGGACGCTAAATCAGCACTTAGTGATTATTGTAGCGACTTCAATCGTTGCAGTAATACTGGGCTATGTTATGACTAATTACACCCATGCAGATTTTGCTTATTTAGATAGCTTTACTACCTGTTTTGCTGTGGTAACAACTTACTTAGTTGCTAAAAAAGTACTCGAAAATTGGTTGTATTGGATAGTTATTGATACAGCTTCGATGTATTTATATTACGAGAAAGGCTACTACCCAACATTAGCATTATTTGTATTTTATACCATTATGGCTGTGTGGGGGTTTAAAACCTGGTACGAAGAATATGAACAAAATCAAGCCAAACCCTTAGCGCAATTATAAGGAGCTGTATGACTGATAATGAAATTAGCGGTATTTTTGCCGCTTTTAATTCTCGATTAAAAATATTCAGTATTGAGCGTCTTCATAACGGCTTAAGTAACGACAACTTTCTAGTACGTACCAAGCAACATGCTTATTTGCTAAAGTTTTACCGTGAACATTGGCCTACCATCGGCTTGTCGGCGCAAGCTTTATTTGCCAAAAAGCAGGTGTGCCCTGAGCTTTTATGGGTAGATGAAATTAACCAATTTGCTATTTTTGAGTATATTGAAGGCGCTATCACCAATAATAATTATACCCCTGAGTTAATAAATAAATTGGTCGCTTTACATCACCATCAAGTCGTTACGTTACCTATGGACATCAAACAAGAGCTTGATCACTATCGTGATACCTCACTTTATCAACATTATAAAATTATCATTGAGCAAACGTTATCACAGGTTGAACTATTTCCACGTGATAGTGGTTTTTGTCATAATGATTTAGTTAAAGAAAACATTATAGAAAACCCCTATGGAATGTTTTTAATTGATTTTGAATACGCGAAGACCAATGACGTATACTTTGATTTAGCCGCGATTGTAGTCAGTTGTGAGCTTGATCCAGTTGAGAAGGTAGGTTTACTCGAGACGTATCAGCGATCGTTGCCTATACAACACCGATTTACAGTATCGGTTAGAAAGCTTGAGTGCTACCAATTAATATTTTTGCTGTTATGTATTCTTTGGTATAGCGCACGTTCGGTGGGTGATAAGGTAACCGTTTTACGTACGCAATTAGACCGTTTAATTAATTTACGCTTTAGTAAGCCCTAAAGGCCACCAAAGCGTGCTGCAAGTTCTTTATATTTAGTGACTTCATCAGAATCAAATAAAGGCTCACCGTTCTCATCGACTGATTTTGAAATTAACAAACTTTCTCGCGCAAGGCGCTTAACACGTTCTGTTTTTACACCTAAAAATTCAGCGACTTGCTCGGTTGACATTAAACTCATAAATACTTCCTCTTGTTAAACCTTTTACACGTGCTTGATAAGTACGTCTCTAGTATAGATATGTTGCAAAATGGTTATTAATTTTTACTAAGTATAATTTAATAGCTGTTTTTTGCTTGCTTGTGAAGCAATTTATTATAATTTGCTGAATTAATAGGCATATAGGCGATAGAAGCTAGCATTTAGTTGCAGATGCCTTTATTATTGCTGATGCCTAAGCACTGATATCGCGAGTTGGTGTGGCGGCACAAATGTGCTCTCGTGGTGAAATGGATATCACGTGGCCCTCCGGAGGCTGAGTTGTAGGTTCGATCCCTACCGAGAGCGCCATTTGCTATTATTTTTCTTCTCTTTTTCTTCCTGCTACACTTTAGTTTTATCAATGATTGACGCCAATGACTTATCAACCAATAAAATGCAGTGATTACGATCAATATGAATTGTTTTGTATGCACTTTTCAATGGTTAAAATAATTACCACGGATAATACACTGGTAGTAGGTAATGCTAAAAATTTACTAAACCTTAAAGGGGAAGGTGAATTTTTACTTATTGAACATCAAGAAAAAGGCGAACAAAGAGTTCGCCTAGATCATATTAAAGCCATTTCTTATTTTTAAAGTAAATACCAATACT
Source organism: Pseudoalteromonas porphyrae (assembly GCF_001298125.1). Taxonomy (NCBI): domain Bacteria; kingdom Pseudomonadati; phylum Pseudomonadota; class Gammaproteobacteria; order Alteromonadales; family Pseudoalteromonadaceae; genus Pseudoalteromonas; species Pseudoalteromonas porphyrae. Next base: position 28,909 of record NZ_LHPH01000031.1, read on the forward strand.
GCTCGTAAGTACAACTAAAAAAAGCACAAATAAGCTAAAGGCATAAGGGCTATCAGTGCCTGGAATACCACCAACATTAACGCCGAGCAAACCAGTTAAAAACCCCAGAGGTAAAAATAAAGCCGCGACAACCGACATCACATACATACGTTGATTTAATTGCTCAGATATTTGGTTGGTAATCGTTTGTTGAATTATCTGCGCGCGCTCGATAGAGCTGTCTAACTCTTCAATAAAACGAATAAGCATGTTCGTTGTTTCGTTTAGTTTCGCTTTATCGTTTTCATTAAGCCAGCTATATTTATTTGCCATCAATGTACTCAGTGCTTCTTTTTGCGGTCTAATATAGCGTTTTAGGCCAATTGATTGGCGGCGTAATTGTGACAAACCTTGATTATCAAAACGCTTGGTAGGTTCATCAATTTCATCTTCAAATATATCTAACGTATCGTCTAAACCATCAATAACGCCTTGCATACGAGACGTAAGGTTTTGCGCTAATTGACACACTAATTCAGAAATACTGCTTGGCCCAGTATTTTCATGTAATGAAGCAAGAATATCCTGCACCGATAGCAATCTACGTTTGCGTGTTGTTATTACTACATTTTCATTAATAAACAAACGAATAGACACCATGTCCTCAGGGCTTTGTGCCGGATTTAAATTTACACCACGTAAAAACAGCATACAGCCATTTGTCGCTCTCGCTATACGAGGACGAGTTTCTTCTGCAGTCAATGATTCTAGCTCGTAATCAGTTAAAAAATCACAGCTTTTTAGCCATTCAACAGCGTCGCTTTGGCTATAATCCATATGCACCCATAATTTCCCATGAGATGGCTGCCAATTGTGAAGTTCGGCACTGCTTTCGATTGCACGTGAACCGCCTTGCTCATCAAGTATGAGTGCATGTAATAAACCGTCGAACATAGTAAATTCTCATTATTAGTGTATTGTTTATATGGTTGACTATTGAGCAGATTAGGTCAATCAAATCGATTGATTGATTAGATAAAATTATTTCATTGGTCTTTTTGTGTGTGTAGCGTATAAGACACTTTTTTATTAAAGGGCACATTTATGACGGCAAAGATAATTGTTGGTTGGCGTGAGTGGTTAAGTTTACCTGAACTTGGCATAAATAAAATTAAAGCTAAGATTGATACGGGCGCCCGTACTTCATGTATTCATGCTCTTAATATTGAAGAATATGAACGCGATGGGGAAAAGTGGGTAAAGTTTATTGCTCAGCCATTGCAGGACGACGAACACACTAAAATACAGTGTGACGTTAAAGTAAAAAAAATGAAGTATGTAACAAGCTCAAGTGGGCAGCGAGAGTTACGCTATTTTATTGAAACAATGCTTCATGCCGGAGATAAAAGTTGGCCAATTGAGGTGACTTTAACAAGTCGTGCAAGTATGAAGTTTAGAATGTTATTAGGGCGTACAGCCATGGAAAATCGTATAGTCGTAGACCCGGCTTTATCTCACTTATTATAAAAATGTGCCAAAGTTTTAACTACATAATAACTTAAAACAGAATATGCACTAGTAAAGGATTTGATTATGAAAATCGGTATTTTATCTCGCAACAAAAACTTGTACTCAACGCGTCGCTTAATTGAGGCCGCTCAAGCACGTGGGCACGAAGTTAAAGTGATTGACGCACTACGTTGTTATATGAACATTAACTCTGAACAACCAGAGATCCACTATCGTGGTGAAAACTTAAAAGATTTCGATGCGATCGTGCCACGTATTGGTGCGTCAGTAACATTTTATGGCTGCTCTGTATTACGTCAGTTTGAAATGATGAATGTATTTCCTGTTAATGAGTCAGTTGCTATTTCACGCTCTCGCGATAAATTGCGTTCATTACAGTTATTATCACGCAAAGGTGTAGGCATGCCAGTAACAGGGTTTGCAAGCAAGCCTGATGACGTGAAAGACTTATTGGAAATGGTAGGCGGTGCACCAGTTGTTATTAAGTTACTAGAAGGCACGCAAGGCATTGGTGTTGTATTAGCTGAAACACGTAAAGCGGCTGAGAGTGTTATTGAGGCATTCATGGGCTTAAAAGCTAATATCATGGTACAAGAATACATTAAAGAAGCTGGTGGTGCCGATATTCGCTGCTTCGTACTAGGTGATAAAGTGATTGCCGCAATGAAGCGCCAAGCACAAGAAGGTGAGTTCCGCTCTAATTTACACCGCGGTGGCAGTGCAACATTAGTGCGTATTACACCAGAAGAACGCAAAACAGCGGTGGCTGCAGCTAAAGCAATGGGCTTGAATGTAGCTGGGGTTGACTTACTTCGTTCATCACGTGGCCCATTAGTGATGGAAGTAAACTCATCACCAGGTCTTGAAGGAATTGAAGTAGCAACAGGAAAAGATATTGCAGGTATGGTGATCGACTTTATCGAAAAAGCCGCTGCAACTAAAGGAACGGCAACACGTGGCAAAGGTTAAAATCAATAGCTCTTTTACTTTATTAGGTGAAACTGTTGGTGTGGGTGAGCGTAAAACGCTCGCATTAGAGGCTGCAAAGCTTTATACACACTCGCCGCTAAATATTCCTATTGAAGTGGTAAATGGCGTTCATGCAGGGCCTGTACTGATGGTGTGTGCAGCCATTCATGGTGATGAGCTCAATGGTGTTGAAGTTGTTCGTCAGTTATTGGCTAAAATCGATCCTACGCAGCTACGTGGTACGCTTATAGCGGTACCGATCGTAAATGTATTTGGTTTTATCCATAAGTCGCGTTATTTACCAGATCGCCGTGATATGAATCGCAGTTTTCCTGGCTCTATCCGTGGCTCGCTTGCGGGTCGCATGGCGCACATGTTTTTCAGTCAAGTGGCAGTGCATTGCACTCATATTATTGACTTACATACAGGGGCTATTCATCGTACGAATCTACCGCAAATTCGCGCAGATTTAAGTGATGATGCTACCGCACAAATGGCAAAAGCATTTGGCACGCCAGCGGTGATAGATGCATCACTACGAAATGGTTCACTACGCAGTGAAGCGGCTAACTTAGGGATCCCTGTGATCACTTATGAAGCTGGTGAAGCACTTCGCTTTGATCCAATTGCGATAGCAGCAGGTGTACAAGGTGTTGATTATGTGATGCGCCACTTAAAAATGAGCCGCGGTAAACGTGCTAAAAAATTGCCAGAGCCAATTATTGCCAGCTCAACAAGTTGGGTACGTGCTGAAGTGGACGGTATTGTACGTGCGCAGGTATCACTTGGCGAGAAGGTTAATAAAGGGCAGATTTTAGCGTATATAAGTAGCCCATTAGGCGACTCTGAGTTAGAACTATTAGCACCACGCAGTGGTATTGTTATTGGTCAACAGACAATGCCGCTTGTTAATGAAGGTGATGCGGTGTTCCACTTAGCGTATTTTGCTCATGCAAACAGCTTGGTTGAGCAGCAACTTGAAACTTTTATCGATGAAATCAGCGATATTGAAGATGAGTTGAAAACAGCTGAATTAAATAATTAGTAAGCTAAACGTTATTTTAAAAGCCATTTGAGGATATCTTTAAATGGCTTTTTATCTTATAGCGTTTTTTTCGGGCCAATTACACGTTTTATAGCGACGGGCTTTGTAGGTTTAGGTTCTTTATTTAACACCATCACAGGACGCGTAACAAAGAGATTATTAGGGTAAATAACGCGGTGACCATCAATATGTTCAAGCACGACATTCATTAAACCCATTTCGACAATGCGGCCTTCGATAAAGTTAGCACCGTCAATAATGCGTACCCAATAGCCAACACGGCAATCATTTTGAATAAACATCAGTAAAAATGAGGTGAGGTTGCTTAAGAGTGACCAAGCAGCAAATAGTGCGACACCTAACATGGCAAATAATGATGAACCAAGTACAAGCAAACCGCGCAGCTCTATACCCCAAAACACCAGCACTAAACAAATCATTACTATGGCGAGTATAATTTTTAAAAGTAACTCAGCGCGGTATTTACGATGAATGTCGATTTTACCTTTAATTGTTTTCTCAAGCAGCTTTTTAGTCAGCTTTAAAAGTACAGGGAAAACTAAAAGCGCCACGACTGTAACAATAAGTTTATATTGCGTACTAAAAAGTTCGATGAGTTCGAGCAGTTCCACAATGAATCCAAAAAGGTGTTAATAGCTCCGTAGTTTAGCGTTTTTGGTGTACTTTAAAAGGTATTTTTTACAGTGACTAACCATTGAATTGAGTCAACGTCATTGCTCTTGTCCAGTGGTGCTGCAATATCTAAATGAATGACTGTTCCTGCATTAGCGCGACTAGGGGCCAGCCTTAATCCGATACCTGCATTTTTTAATACTTTACCGTGATTAGTATTGGCTTGGTCGTTAAACCAAGCGCGACCAATATCAACAAAGGCAGCTCCACCGACTTTAAATAGTTGCAGTAAATCATATTCCCAGTAATAGCGTTTTTCTAAATTTATTAAAAAGCTACGATCACCTTGTTGATAGTCAAGCGGGTAGCCACGCAAGCCGTTTTCTCCGCCTAAGCTTAGTTGTTTATCGTGAGTAAGGTTTTTGGCATAGTCTAAACGTATTTTTGCATACCATGACTGCTTAGTTGTGGTATTTAAATAATATTGTATTTGGCTACTGGCGAATAGGTTTTCAACTTTACTTTGCTTTTCATTCCAGTTGCCATCAAGACTAGCTTGAAAACGCCATAGCGTGTTATCACCGCTAAAGTGGGCTTTTCTCGCATTAAATGAATAAATAGCACGGCTATCGTCATCACTAATTTGCTTATTTGAATACCCGAGCAAGCTTTGAATATTCCAGCCTAGATTTAAATCTTCGGTGCGGTAAATACTGTCAAAGTTTCGTACTTTAATGAAGTGGTCTTCAAACCAATGCCCGCTTACGTATGGGTAACTAAGTTGGCGTTCATCTGCCAATGGTGAAAATGTATTCACAGTTTTATTAAACGAGTGTTGTTCGTGCACATAGCCAACGCTTAAGCGCTGGGTCCAGCTATTCCCTAGTTGTTTTGAGTGACCAAAATGAATACGGTTATAATCAGTTTTTTGTTCAAATTCGCTGTACACTTCGCCACGTTGGTAGAGCGATTCAGTGCGTTGATCCGAGTAGCTGACAAGGCCATAACTGTATGGTGTATTAATTGAATAAAAAGGATATGTAAGCTCTAGTAGGTGGCGTTTTCCATCACTGTTATCGGAATACTCAATGCGCCCTCGATAACGAGTTGATAGTATATTTGGATCGTCATAGACAAATAAATAACCACTGCGGTCAGCGTCTGTAGTGCGTGAAAATGAAAGGCGTTTCCCCCAACCAAGTAAATTTGATTCACGAAAACCAATGCTTGATTTATTCTCTCCGCCACTGCGGCTAAAGCTAATTTCAGGGAGCAAGGTCCATAGGTCTCGGGTAACTACGTTTACGTCAACTTCGCCATTACAGTTAATCTCAGCATCAATTTTTGCATCATATAGATAGCCTTGACGTCTTAGGAGGCGTTCAGATTCGGAGAGTTTTTTAGGTTCATATTCTTCACCAGAACGAAATAGCAAAAGATTGTTTATTACCTCTGGTTCTGTAGTCATGTGAACACGATTGGCAAAACGGAACAGGAAATTATCTTCTTCTTCAAGCGCCGTGTTAAATACATTGAGCTGTTCTAGGTTGATATTCCCAATACGAGCATTTGCGGTTTTTTCAGGTAATAATTCATCGCCATCAAGCTGACGACGAAGGTTATTTTCGCTGGGTGAAATGGTGCGCTGATTACTACAACTGCTTTTCCCTAGATCAATTGATTGTGCTTGCCCACTTTGACTATAGAGCATAGTGCTGGCACAGGAGAGAAAAATAAATGTAGTGAAACTGTTTGCGACCATTCAAACACCTTAGGTATGCGTAGTTAGTATTATCTTACTATACCCAAACCACCTCAAGATGCTAGTTTCAGTTGGATTTAAAAGCGATTTAGGCAACAAGGTATTGATTACAAGTAATAGTCGTTCTATTGTTAAAATCAATCCATTTTTACAAAGTCGCGCCTTGATATTAAGCCCTTTGAAACGCTGAATTTTGCGTCTTGAGGTGGCTTGGGTATACAGGTTAACTCATAGTATAAGTCTAGTTCATTGTTGCATTTGTGTTAGGAAATAATGCGTTAATGCGGCTAATAAGTGATTGGCTTCTTGGCCTTCGCCATTGATCCAGACACTGTTACTATAATGCTCGAAGTTTAAGTTAAAACCTTGCTGTTCATAATTAAAGCGCATTTGATGGCGGTCGGCTCCAGCTTCAAACTCACCTATTTTAATCTCAGAGCTGTGTAAAAATAAATGTGCCCATAGCTCAAAGTCGTCGTCATTGGGCATTTCACTTGGAGTGATTATAATCACATTGTGGCGGTTATCAAATTGGTATTGAGTCATGACATTACTCTGTACTTAGGATTGTGCTAAATAGTTACGAATTGCGTGCAAAAATGGGCCGCCGTATTTATTGAGCTTAGTAAAGCCTACACCCGACACTTTAAGAAATTCACTGTCGTTAGTGGGCATTAATTGTGCCATTTCAGCAAGTGTTTTATCATTAAAGACAACATAGGGTGGCACATCATCTGCATCGGCAAGTTCTTTACGTAAGGCTCTGAGTTTCGCAAATAACTTTTTATCGTAATTAAACTGTGCCAATTTATCTTGGTATACGTGCTTTGCTTGCAGGCGAGGTTCAGCCATCTGTAAGGCGAATTCACCTTTTAAAATTGCTCGCGCACCTTCAGTTAATCGAAGAGATGAGCCTTGGGTTATATCTTGACTCAATAAGCCTTGATGAATAAGTTGGCGTAAAATACTGAGCCAAAACTCACTGCTATGATCTTTACCAATACCATAAGTGCTGAGCTGATGATGGTTGTTATCTCGAATTCTACTGGTGTTCGCGCCACGCAATAACTCAACAATGTAACCTAAACCAAAACGTTGCTCGGCTCGATATACGCAGGATAGTGCTTGCTGTGCGACTAAAGTGCCATCAAAACTTTTTGGCGGGTTAAGGCATATGTCGCAGTTGCCACATGGCTCTCGCTGATATTCACTAAAATAGTTAAGCAGTATTTGTCGGCGACAAGTTTGTGCCTCTGCAAAACTAGCCATGGCATTGAAACGTTGTTCTTCAACGCGACGGCGTTGCTCATCTTCTATATCTTCAAAGAACCGTCTTACGCGGCCGATATCAGCAGGGTCAAAGTACATAATTGCTTCAGCGGCTAAGCCATCACGTCCTGCTCGGCCGGTTTCTTGGTAGTAAGATTCAATACTTTTAGGAATGTCATAGTGCAATACAAAGCGCACATTCGGTTTATTTATACCCATTCCAAAAGCAACCGTTGCGACAACGATTTGAATATCGTCACGGGCAAAGCCGGTTTGTACAAATTGACGCTGTTCGTTGCTCATCCCTGCATGATAGGCCGCTGCATTCATTCCTGCATCGGCAATCTTTTCGGCTATTTCATCGACGCGCTTACGACTGGTGCAATAAATTATACCACTTTGATTTTGTTGTTCTTTTAAGTAGCGTAACAATTGTGCTAAAGGCTTGAATTTTTCTTCAATGGTATAGCGAATGTTTGGTCTATCAAAACTGCCCGTGTGTATATAGGGGGCGTTTAAGCCAAGTTGCTGCACAATATCAAAGCGAGTAGCGGTGTCTGCTGTGGCAGTTAGAGCCATCATGGGGACATGAGGGAAATGATGCTTAAGTTCGCTTAAACGGCAGTAATGTGGACGAAAATCATGACCCCAATGAGAAACGCAGTGAGCTTCATCAATCGCAAATAAACTGATATTTAAATGACGCAACCTCTCTAAAAATTCGTGTTGTAAAATTTTTTCAGGTGCAACATAAAGTAATTTAATTAAACCACTGTGTAACTGTTGGTAAATTTGCTGCTGCTCATCCCGATTAAGGCTGTTATTGATGTAAGCTGCTTTCACACCTAATGCCTGTAATTGTGTTACTTGATCTTGCATTAGAGAGATTAACGGAGAAATAACTACCGTTAACCCTTCAAAAGCTAAAGCTGGGACTTGGTAACATACTGACTTACCGCCACCAGTGGGCAGTAACACCAATGAGTCTTGCCCGCTTAATGCTGCATTGATAACCGTTTCTTGGCCATCACGAAATTCACTATAGCCAAACACTTGCTTAAGTATGGCTGCGGGAGTGCGCACTATGGTGCTTGATGTGGGGGTTTGTGTATTCATTGCGCTTATTTTAGAGCTTTTAAGTGACCTTGCATAGCTACCTATACGCTTTTTATATCGCACTTTATACAATGCTATGCTTTACTCATCCTACCAGATTCAAATAATAGATAATAATAATGAATAAAACTATATTAATTGAGCAAGTCGCTAAGGTATTCGTAGAGCAAATGCCGTTTAATCAATTCTTACAAATTAAGGTTGTATCGCTTGATGCTGAGCAAGCGCAAATTAGTTTCCCTTGGCAAGATGTATTTATTGGTAACCCAGCACAAAAAATTCTTCATGGTGGTGTGATTTCAGCGGTACTTGATAATGTAGGTGGTATGCTTGCTGCCGCTGCGATGATTGATAAGCTTACTGAATTCGATATAGTGAGCATTCAGCAGAAATTAGCGACTTTAGGTACTATTGATTTACGTACCGATTATTTACGTCCAGGTAAGGGAGTAGAGTTTACCGCGAGTGCAAAGCTGATTCGTTCAGGCAATAAAGTGTGTGTTTGTCGGATGGAATTGCATAATGAAAAAAGAACTCAAATAGCGTTTGGTACAGCAACGTATTTAGTTGGATAAAATGTGTTCAGGGGGTAAACTAGCGGCCTTTTTCAGCATCTAGATTCTATTTATGCCTACTAATCAAGAACAACGCAAGGGTGTTATTTTAGCCTGCATGGCTTTTTTTATGTGGGGTCTTGCGCCCATTTACTTTAAGTTATTACAGCACATATCGGCTTTTGAAATATTAATGCACCGAGTTGTGTGGTCGGTGTTATTTATTGTGATTATTGTCGCTGTTTTAAAGCAGTGGCATAAAATCCAGCATGTCATTAAGCAACCAAAGTTAATTTTAATGCTTACCCTAACAGCTACACTGCTGGGGTTTAACTGGGGATTATTTATATGGGCAGTTAATAATAACCATATGCTTGATGCCAGTCTTGGGTATTATATTAATCCACTTTTAAACGTGTTGCTAGGTATGTTGTTTTTAGGCGAAAAGCTACGAAAATGGCAGGGTTTTGCTGTCGCTCTGGCGCTTGGCGGGGTCGTTATTCAATTAATTAGCTTTGGTTCATTTCCGGTAGTGGCATTTTCACTCGCTAGTTCATTTGCTATTTATGGATTATTACGTAAAAAGTTACCTATCGAATCGTTACCAGGTCTATTATTGGAAGCGCTTATACTATTACCATTTGCAGCTATTTATTGGTGGTTTATGCTTCCTACAGCAAGTTCAGATCTCATTGTTAATGATTGGCATACAAATCTACTGTTGATAAGTGCGGGTGTTATAACAACATTACCTTTACTGTGTTTCACGGGAGCTGCAAAAAGATTGCAATATACAACATTAGGCTTTTTTCAGTATATTGGTCCAAGTCTGATGTTTGTACTCGCGGTGGTATTTTACGGTGAAGTGTTTAGCGCGGAGCGCGTTGTTACTTTTGCATGTATTTGGAGTGCGCTGGCAATATTTAGCTGGGACTCGTACCGACAAGCACAAAAGCGCAAGAAAGCAGCGCTCCTTGCGCGAGCAGAATTAGTTTAAGAAATAACTATATTACGACCAGACTCTTTTGCTTCGTAAAGTTTTATATCGGCCTGTTTTAATAATTCATCAATTTGATAAACAGGCCCGTGTACATACCCAATGGAGATTGTGAATTTAATTTTTAAATTACTAAATTCTGAGCTGCTTAGTTCAATAAAGTGCCTAAACCCTTCAAGGCGTTTCAGTGCTTCTTCTTTGCTTGTTTCGCCAAAATAAACAGCAAACTCTTCACCACCTAAACGAGCAACGAGCTGCTTTTCAAAATATTTAGCAAAGCAAATAGACAGTCCTTTAAGTACTTCATCGCCCACATCATGTCCATGCGTGTCATTGATTGATTTAAAGTGGTCAATATCAAGCATAGCTAAAGAGGAGACTTGACTGCTTTTTTCTATTTTTTTCAGTGACTTTGTTGTTTCTTCAAAAAAGTAACGTCGGTTAGGTAGCTTAGTTAAAAAATCAGTATTTGCTTGCAGTCGGATTGTGGCTATTTGCTCTAGCATGTCGACGTTTTGGCTTAAACGACAATAAAATTCTTCATTGTTGAATGGTTTTCGCAAGTAGTCATTAGCACCATTTTTAAGAAAACGTGTTGAAAGATGAGAAGCATCAGAGCCAGAAATACCAATAATTGCTTTTTCATCATTACTGTAAAGTCGGCGAATTTCGCCGCACAGTTCATCACCATTCATATTGGGCATTTCATTATCAGTGATAATGACAGCTATATCGGGTGTTTTTTCTAGCATTGCTAAGGCTTCAATACCATCACTTGCTTGGAGTATTTGGTATTTATGGCGGCTAAGTAAGCTGCAAATATGACGACGTGTAGCAGCTGAGTCATCTACAACGAGTACTTTAACATTTTCGTTACGAGGTAGGCGCTGCAATTGTTTTTCTAAGTATTGATAGGCTTGTTTATTTTCTTTAGTGATGTAATCAATAATTGGATACTTTTCAACAGTGTCACGCGTTGTTGAATCTAAACTTCCGGTCATGACGATAGTTGGAATTTCAGCTTCTATAGTGCAGGGCACCGCTTCTCCCCTAGGGGCATCGGGTAATATGAAATCTACTACAGCGCAAAAATATGAGTTTTTACTGATCAGCTCTTTAGCTTCAGCTAACGAACCTGCAATATCCGCATCATAACCGATTTTCATCGCTATATGCTTTTGTACTCGCGCTATTGTAGGTGTATCTTCAATGATAAGTATTTTTCGTGTCACGTAACACCTTGTTTTCGGCTTTGCCGAATATAATTGCTTATACAAGTTGTAACCGCTAAAACAAGAAAAAGCAAATAACAATGTCTTTTGGCCACTTATAAATCAACGCGAAAGTGGCCTAAAAAGAAATTTTAGATGCTATCAGATTCTGAATAATAGTCGCTACTTGGCAGCGTAGGTGCCGACATTTTTGAACGACCAAATAAAGTGTGAAATTTTGTTTTTGAAGTCGTTAATTTTAAGTATTTGATCCAAGCACGCTCGATTGGATTCGTCGGCTCTTGGCTACCTGCAGTAACAGATATAAATTGTTCTTGAATTTCATTTTGTGGTTCAAGGGTTTTGTTGTATAACCCCTGTAGAACAACACCGTGTTGCTCAAGGATACTGGCTTCAAGTAACGTAAAGTTGCCGCTGCGCGAAAATCCGCGTGGAAAATTGTAATCATCATAGAACTGACGTTGGCTTACAAATGCTTGACGAAGTAGTGAAATATTAATGTTCATTGCTGTTTCCTCATACCCGGATCTTAAGCTGGAGTATGGATCAAGTTACGTAATTTATTAAACAAAAAATTTTTATCGTGAGGATAAAATATTGGATATCGATTTATTAAAAACGTTTGTTGAGGTGGTGCGAACTCGCCACTTTGGTAAGGCGGCTGAAAACCTTTATATCACGCAATCGGCGGTAAGTTTTAGAATTCGTCAATTAGAGCAAGGTTTAGGTGTTAACCTGTTTATTCGACAACGTAACAATATTCAGCTTACAGCACCTGGCGAGCGTCTATTACCGCACGCACAAATGATTATTACAGGTATGCAACGTGCAAAAGTTGATGTGGCACTTGCTGACAACATGCATAAGCAAGTGTGTTTAGCGGGTACACCTAATATATGGGATGCTTTTTTACAATTTGGTATTTCAAATATTGTATCTGCTATGCCCGGTGTGTCACTCGTTGCTGAAGTTAAAGCACAGCAAGAAAGTACGCGTTTATTGTTAGAACGTACACTGGATTTGGCTATATTATTTGATCCGCCTAAAGTGGATGAATTAGTTGTAGAGCGTATTTGCGCATTACCCATCATTCCTGTGAGTGCTTTTGAATCTGCAGCCAATGATAATTTTTTTGATAACCAATATGTTTATGTTGACTGGGGCACTACTTTTTCGCTGTGGCACGCACGTCAATTTACCGGACGTACGCCTCCGTATTTTCGTACAAGTACAGGGCGTATTGCATTAGATTTAATATTGCAATGTGGTGGTAGTGCATTTATTCCTGAAGTGTTAGCAAAAAGCCATATTGAGAATGGAGAGTTATTTGAAGTGTCGGATGTAGAGCACACATCTCGCGATATTTTTGTTGCTTATCATAGGGATAATGAGCAAAAACCATTGCTTGAAACCCTTGTTAACTTACTGGTTGAGCTAACCCCAAACATTAGCAGTGATTTTAGCGAGAAAAAATAGCGATATACTCAAGATCGCATAGACTAATAAACGGTGTACAAAATTTTAGTGTTAAATGAATTGCAGTTTTTATTCTTTTTTATGAATTAAATAAGTCATAAATATTTCTGTTGTAATATTACTGTAATTTATCGCTGGCAAACTGCAGCTGTTTTAAAAATTAGCCTGTTGCGTTTATTGAGGAAATAATATGAATTTTGCAAAGTCGAGCCTGTTATTAGCTGTATTGAGTGGTGTATCTTTTTCTGCATTAGCTGATGTTGATGTTTATGGTAAAGCAAATGTCTCTGTACAATCATCTGATGATGGTGAAGGGTCATTCACTGAAATTAAGAGTAATGCATCACGCATTGGTTTCAAGGGTTCTGAAACACTCAGTGAAGGCCTTGAAGCGGTCTATAAATTCGAATTCCAAGTAAATGTTTCAGATGATTCAAAAGATACGTTAACTTCACGCAACCAATATGTTGGTTTGAAAGGTGGTTTTGGTCAAGTTGTGCTTGGTCGTAATGATACTGCGCTAAAGCAATCGCAAGGTAAGCTTGATTTATTTAATGACCTTGAAGGCGATATTAAAAATTTATTCAAAGGTGAAAATCGCTTAAGCGATACAGTAACGTATTCATCAAATGACCTAAGCGGTTTTAAAGTACTTGCCACTTACGTCGCTGAAAAAGACAGTGAAGGCGAAAATGGTTACTCATTGGCGCTTACTTATGGCGATTCAGGTTTAAAGAAAAGCAAGGTGTACGCATCTATTGCAGCTGACAGTGAAGTGAATGGCTATGATGTAGTGCGTGCTACCGTACAGGGTAAAGTGGCTGATATTAAATTAGGCGCAATGTATCAAACCCAAGAAAAAGTAGATGGCAGCGGTGATGCTGATGGTTACTTGGTTAATGCAGCTTATACGTTAGATAGCAATACGTTTAAAGTGCAGTATCAGGTAATGGATTTTGATGACGCGGATAAGAAGACGGCGATATCAGCTGGTGTTGATCATAAATTAAGTAAAAATACTAAACTATTTGCCTTCTATTCTAACTTTGATATGGATAGTAATGTTGATCAAGATTACTTAGGTTTAGGTATTGAATACAAGTTTTAATTAGTCGATATAGCTTCCCCTCTTTCATGGCCTTATTCATACTTGAATAAGGCTTTTATATCTAAGCAACCCCAATATACCCAAGCCACCTCAAGATGCAGACTTCAGTGTTTCACTGGTGTTTAATATCAAGGCGTTACTTTGCACTTGTTTAAATCGCTTTTAATTTCAACGACGCTCGCATTTTGAGATCGCTTGGGTATATATTCTCTTTGGTTTTAGGCTAAGGCGTAATCAGATTTTCCTGCTAGCCATCGGTTGATTAATTTATCAACTTGCTCAGGATATTGATTAAGCATTTGCAGTGCTATTGGTCTTACTTGATTGAGCGTGTGTTTATCGCGAGTTAAGTCCGCTATTTTAAATTCGGCTAACCCTGTTTGTTTGGTGCCAAGCACTTCACCTGGGCCACGGATCTCTAAGTCTTTCTCAGCAATAATAAACCCGTCATTACTGTCTCTTAATACGGCTAAGCGTTTTTTCGCGGTAAATGACAGTGGTGCATGGTATAAAAGAACGCAGTGAGATGCGGTTGCTCCACGACCAACTCGGCCCCGTAATTGGTGTAGTTGGGCAAGGCCAAGTCGTTCTGGGTTTTCAATAATGATCAAACTGGCGTTTGGCACATCTACACCTACTTCAATCACCGTGGTTGCAACCAATATATGTATGTTACCCGCTTTAAATTCGCTCATAATGGCTTGTTTTTCAGCTGCTTTCATTCGGCCATGAACTAACCCTACGGTTAAGTCGGGCAAAGCACGAGTTAATTGCTCTGCACTATCTTCAGCTGCTTGACACTGCAGTACTTCAGATTCATCGATTAAGGTGCATACCCAATAAACTTGGCGTCCCTGTTCTGTGCAGGCTGTTTTTACTCGTGCAATAATTTCATCCCGACGAGTATCGGGCAGTGCAACGGTTGTGATTGGGGTTCGCCCAGGGGGAAGTTCGTCAATCACCGATGTCTCTAAGTCAGCATAAGCAGTCATAGCGAGCGTGCGAGGGATTGGCGTGGCAGTCATCACCAGTTGATGAGGAAAGCAGTCGCCAAAGCGGCCTTTTTCTCGCAGCGATAATCGCTGGTGAACACCAAAGCGGTGTTGTTCATCAATGATGATTAATACTAGATTATTAAAAACGACTTGTTCTTGAAATAACGCATGGGTGCCTACTATCATTTGCGCGTCACCTGAGGCTATTTTTTCAAGTGTCGCTGTACGCTCTTTGCCTTTTGTTTTACCGCCAAGCCATGCTGTAGTGATCCCAAGCGGCTCAAACCAATTTTTGAAGGTTATGCCATGCTGCTCAGAAAGTATCTCTGTAGGAGCCATAAGTGCGACTTGGTAGCCCTGTGCTATTGCAGTTAAAGCACTTAGTGCAGCGACCAAAGTTTTACCCGACCCTACATCCCCTTGGACTAAACGCATCATAGGGTAGGGGTGTTGCAAATCACTTTTTATTTCGGCAACGACTCTGCTTTGCGCATTGGTGGGGGCAAACGGAAGTTGTGCTAAAAAGTCTGGTTCTAAGTGGTTAATTGGCGCAAGGGCTACGGCTTTTACTTGTTGCCCTTGTTGACGTAACTTTAATAGGCTTAAGTTTTGCGCAAGTAATTCTTCAAATACCAAACGTTGTTGAGCTGGATGAAGCCCTAGCTCTAGCGCCGCTAAATCAACATCATTACTTGGACGATGTAACAATAATAAAGCGTGACTTAAACCCATGCCTGCATGTTGAAATTGCGCAGGCAATAACTCTTCTATTTGATATTTTTCAAGCAAGGAAATGACCTGATCGCTCAATGCACGTATAGAGAGTTGTTTTAACCCCTCTGTTGTCGGATAGACGGGAGTGAGTGTGGTCGCAGTAGGTTGCTCTAATAGTGTTTCACTTAAACTGTATTCAGGGTGTGTCATTTCGAACCCAACACGACCACGGCGTACCTCACCAAAGCAGCGGATCACTTTCCCATTGCTGAAGGCATTCTTTTGTGCTGCAGTGAAATTAAAAAACCGCAGTGTTAAACGGCCAGTGCCATCATTAACTTGGCAAACAAGCATCTTACGTTTACCAAAAGTAATTTGGCTCGTTTCAATGGTAGCTTCAATGCTTACATGGCTATGGACTGCTAAATCGCTGATGGCATAAATGCGAGTACGATCTTCGTACCTCAGGGGTAAATGAAAGAGCATATCTTGCGCTGTGCTAATGCCTAATTTCTTTAGTCGTTCGGCCATTTTAGGGCCAACGCCTTTTAGATCGGTAATGGGGTAGCGGCTTAACGTTAGCTTGGACACTGTACGCTCAAATCTTTCATTTTTAGATAGTTTTTAGTTTACGTGCGATTGCTGAGGGCATCAAGCATGTTTTAATCGTAGCCAAAACGCGTCATCGGCAATAATTTCACCATTTTCGTCAAGACCAGGATAAGGAAGTGACTTCTCTTTGCATTTTTGGGCGATGATAGGATGGCAGCCTTCAAACAACATTTTATGCTTTATGGTTTCATCAAGCCTACCTGACTCATATAAACCCGCTTTAAGGCGTTGATTTTGAGCTTCAAATAAAATTAATGCAGCCGCAACAGATACATTTAATGATTGCGCCATACCTTGCATCGGGATGATGATATTTTTATCTGCATGGGCAAGGGCTCGTGGGGAGATCCCCGTTTTTTCTTGGCCTACGATAATCGCTGTGGGAAGCGTGTAATCAATCTCGCGATAATCAACTGCATCAGGGCATAAGTTGGTCGCTAATATTTGCACCTGAGGGTTGTGCTGACGCATGAGTGTGACGGCATCGTCGATATCTTTATGCAAGTGTGTGGCGATCCAATTTTTACTGCCACCGGACGTGTTATTAGTCAGCCATTTTTGGTTTTCTGGCCATACTGCGTGAACATTATGACACCCTACAGCATCAGCGCTGCGTACAATAGCAGACAAGTTATGGTGTTTGTGCACATCTTCTAAGCACACTGTTAAATCAGTTTGACGACGATCTAGTACACTTTTAATGCGGTGATAGCGAGTGTTTTCCATTTTTAGCCTTGTCTGAACTCATAAATTAACGCCATTATACCTTAAGGCATTACGCTGCGGCTAATTGGGTTTTGTAATGAAATTAAGGTTTCAGTTGACTGGATTGCTTCGATGGCCTGAATTTTGTTAATTAGTACATCTTGTAAGTGATCAATCGAACGAGTCATTACTTTAATAAAAATACTGTAATTACCTGTGGTGTAATAAGCTTCAACGACTTCTTCAAGCTCTTTTAAGTACAATAAGGTTTGCGGGTAGTCGCGGGCATTATTGAGATTAATACCTATAAAACAGCATACATCGTAGCCTAATTGCTTGGCATTTACGCTTACTTGGGTACCTGTGATGATCCCTGCCTGCTTCATTTTTTCAATCCGTACATGAATTGTACCTGCACTAACGGTAAAACGTTTAGCTAATTCAGCATAGGCTATACGAGCATTATCCATTAATGCGTGGAGGATCTGTTTATCGAGATTATCGATTTGATAATTTTCCATATAAATACCCGCTTTAAATTATTGAATCTTTATTTTTTATACCATTAAATTGATTAAATTTACATATTAAAGGTGTTTTTGTTATTGGTTATTGAATTAAAGTACGAAATGCTTGAGGATTGCTTTAACGACATGGCTGCTTTGAACGCAATCATGCAAGTAACAATAACTGGGAATGAGGCCAATTATTATGAGTTCACACTTTGTGCAGCAACAGCAACAAATTAGTAAAGTTAAACAATTTTTTTCACAGCAATTAGAACTGCAACTAGGGTTGATTGAAGTGCAGGCGCCTATACTTGCGAAAGTTGGTGATGGTATTCAGGATAACCTTAGTGGTACTGAGAATGCCGTTGCTGTAAATGTTAAAACTATCCCCGACAGTCAGTTTGAAGTTGTTCACTCACTTGCAAAGTGGAAGCGTAAAACATTAGCCGATCATGGTTTTGCTTTAGGCGAAGGGTTATATACCCACATGAAAGCTCTACGCCCAGATGAGGATTCATTAAGTCCAATACATTCAGTGTATGTAGATCAGTGGGATTGGGAAAAAGTGATTTGTGCAAGCAGTGAGCGCTCTTTGGATAAATTAAAAGAAACGGTGGATGCTTTATATAAAGGTTTAAAGGCCACTGAGCAATTTGTATCTGATGAATTTGGGATCACCCCATTTTTACCTGTCGAGATTACGTTTGTACACAGCGAGCAATTACGCCAAATGTATCCTGGCTTTACAGCTAAACAACGTGAAAAAGCAATTACTCAAGAATATGGCGCGGTATTCTTAATCGGCATTGGCGGCGCACTTGCTGATGGTAAAATTCATGATGTACGTGCCCCTGACTATGACGATTGGTCCACTCAAACATGTGATCAATACGCGGGCTTGAATGGGGATATTTTAGTGTGGAACCCAGTGCTTGAAGACGCATTTGAAATATCGTCAATGGGTATTCGTGTATCACCAGAAGCGCTAGTCGCACAATTGGCAATTACAGGTGATGAAGGGCGGCTAGAGCTTGACTGGCATAAGCAGCTACTAGCTAAGGAGTTACCGCAAACAATAGGCGGTGGCATTGGTCAATCTCGGTTAGCAATGCTGTTATTGCAAAAACCACATATTGGCCAAGTACAAGCGAGTGTATGGCCTGAAGAGTTAAGACTGCAAGTAACGGGTATTTTATAAAATATATTGAAATGAATAGAGGCTAAATCTGATTTAGCCTCTATTAAGAAATTAATGATCAACTGGTTTTAAATTCAATTTCTATTTTCCCTTCTTGCAGTTTTACATTGCAAGGGGGGTAGGTACGATTAGTTTTTAAGACTTTATCAAAAATGTGAATTTCTACTCCGGAATGAAGCTTTTGGTTCACAGCCAAGTTAGCTTCGCTAAGCAGCTTATTTAAATGATGATCAAGGCTAGATAAGCGCTGCTCAAGCTGTTCCGCTTGTTGGCAATAATGTTGTTGAGTGGCTCCAATCTTAGTCATCAATAATTTTTTCTTTTCTTTATCTTTCACTAAGTCAGCTTTTTCAAGGGCTGCTTGAAGAGTGTCGAGCTGTTCGTCAGTACGAGCGAGTTCTTTAAAACAGTCATCTGTTTCTTTGATAATGTTTTGTCCCGAAACAGCCATATTTATCATCATTTTAGCGCCGGATTCATTGCCGATCTCTCCGGCGATAATCATTCCTGCGTCTAAAATTTCACCGCCAAATAATTTACCCTTAGGGTGATCGCTTTGGCCTACTTGCAAAAGTCGTGTTGCTTTCATTTCACAATGACTTGCTTGGCGTTCAATAAAAATATTGTTGCCAGCAAGATGGCTATATTGTGCATGAAGAAGGTGGATGTCTCCTTGGCAGGTTATTTTACAAGACAAAGATTTATCATCGAGCTGGTGGCCAATAACACCTTGCTTTATTGTTACATTTCCTTGGGCTATGAGCTCACCAGATTCAACAGTACCTAATACAGTAATGTCACCTTTGGCTGTTACCTTCATACCAGGTTCTATGTTGTGAGTAACAATTACACTGCCATCAAAGTAAACATGGCCACTTTTAACATTTACATCTCCAATGGTATAAATATCATCAACTCGCATGCCATTACGAATATCAACAGGAACCCCTGGAATAGTTGAAACGAGCTCTAATGGATTGTTCTTTGATATTTCAGCACCTTCACCCGCGACTAAAGGAGAGCTCTCCCCTGGTTTTGCGGGTAACACATCCCCTAAAACAGTAAAGCCCTCTTTACCTGGGGTTGCAGGTTGTTGGCGGATCAATAATACACCTGGCTCGACGCTCGCTAGTTTGCCAAAGTCTCGCATATCAACGGTACCGTCTTCACGTAGTGTCGGTGCATTGAGGCGCTCTTTTAAGGTTTTCACGAGAGGTATTAATCTTGATGGTTGACCATCGGTTGGCAGGCGACCTTTGGCTAAAGTGCCTTTTGCTATTTGACCTGCAGGTATTTCAAATTGTTGTTGTAGTAACTGTTCTAAAAATACTTGTTTGTACCCTCTTGCAACACCAGCTTTGATTAGGTGTTGCTTTGCAGTATCAAGATCAATAATGCTACCACCTTGTGCGAGTGTTAATTCGCCTGTAGCAAGCATTTTATCGTCGCTAATAACGACATTAAACGAGGCATCATATTTAACTGCTACGACTAATGTGCGTTCTTTATTCGGTTTCTTGAAGTAAGCATTGATTGTGTTCAGCTCAATTTTGCAATCGCAGAATTTTGATTTTTCAAGGGCTTCGATAACAAAAGCCGCACTCGGGGGCGAATGTTCAATAACATCGAGTAGTACATTACCATTATGAGCAAGCTTAAACACACACTATCCTTTTGCAACGCTAGAATTAAAGGTTTATGAATTTAAGAGTGCTAGAGAATTGTATAACTGTCAAGAAAATCGCTGAGGCTTTAATGTTGATAGCGGACAAAAGTTAATTTTGGCCGCTATCAACAGTGGGTTAGTTAGTTGATGGTAGTTCCATAATGCCATCAATTTCAACTTGTACGCCTTTTGGTAAAGCTCTAACCCCAATTGCTGCTCGCGCAGGATAAGGCGCTTTGAAATACTGACTCATTACTTCATTTACTGTCGCAAAGTTAGAAAGATCGGTTAGGTAAATATTAACTTTTACTAGGTCTTGAATTTCACCACCGGCTTCTTCACACACAGCACGAATATTTTTAAAAACTTGATGTGTTTGTTCCGCAAAGTCTTCAGAAATCACTTCCATAGTATCTGGCACTAATGGGATTTGCCCTGAAAGGTAAACTGCGGTGCCAACTTTAACGGCTTGACTATAAGTACCGATTGCCGCAGGTGCTTGATCAGTAGAAATAAATGCTTTGTTCATGATTTTCCTATTTTATTTTTTACGATAGACTTTTTGCACGTCAGGCATCACACGAATTCTACGCATAATGTTGGCAACATGGACACGGTTTTTAACCGTAACCCCTAAATCTATCACGTATAAATTACTTTCTTTTTCATCGGTAGCGATTTCGACAATGTTTGCTTGGGTTGTAGCAATAACATTGGTTAATTTTGCCAATGCACCTTGGTGATTGATAATTTCAACACGCAGTGCTGCAATGTATTCTTTCTCTGGATTATCATCCCATTTTACAACGAGGTATTTTGATCGCTCTGACTCCCAGCCTCGAATGTTTTTACATTCTTGACGATGAACGGTTACCCCTTTACCTTGGCTTATATGCGCAGTGATAGCGTCCCCTGGTACTGGTCTACAACATTTAGAATAATTAACTAGCATACCTTCAGTGCCAATAATGGTCGCTTTGGCATTTTTGGCAATATCGCCTAAATCATCATTTTGCAATAAACGTCGTGCAATAAGCATATTCATTAAATTACCAGAACCAATTTCAACAAGTAGCTCTAATACACTATTAAGTTCATGTTCTTCTAGTACACGATTAATATTTTCAATCGGAATATCATCAAATTTAGTTTCACCTAAAGCTGAATCGAGCAATCTTCGGCCTAGTAATAATGCTTCTTCATGATGCTGGCTTTTGAGGTAATTACGAATGCCTAAGCGTGCTTTACCAGTAACAATAAAGTTTAGCCAAGTGGCATTTGGATGCGCGCCTGAGCTAGTAATAACTTCAATTGTTTGGCCTGTATCCAGTGCTTTACTTAGTGGGTACGGTTTACGATTAACACGTGCACCAACACAGGTATTCCCTACGTCAGTGTGTACGGCATAAGCAAAATCTACAGCAGTTGCACCCATAGGTAGCTCGACAATACGACCATCAGGGGTAAAGACATAAATTTCTTCAGGGAATAACTCTGTTTTAACATTTTCAACAAATTCAAACGATGAACCTGCGCTCTGCTGCAATTCGAGTAAGCTTTGCATCCACTGGCGAGCACGTTGCTGTGCAGTGTGACCGGCACTGTCACCTGATTTTTTATACATCCAATGCGCCGCTACACCTTTATCTGCCATATGATCCATATCATGAGTACGAATTTGGATTTCAACAGGTATACCATGAGGACCGACTAATGAAGTGTGTAGTGATTGATAACCGTTGGTTTTAGGTACTGCGATGTAGTCTTTAAAGCGAGTTTCAATTGGTTTATAGAGGTTATGAGCCACCCCTAATACACGGTAGCAGATATCCATTGAATCAACCGCAATTCTAAATGCGTAAATATCCATTACTTCATTAAACAGTAGTTCTTTATTCAGCATTTTTTTATAGATACTGTATAAATGTTTTTCACGACCTGAGACGGTTGCTTTAATGCCGGCTTCTTCTAAACGTGCTGTGATTTCTGTTTGGATATTTGAAATGACTTCTTTACGGTTTCCGCGCGCTTTGGCAACTTCTGATTTAAGTGCGCGGTGGCGCATTGGGTAGAGGGCTTGAAATCCTAAATCCTCTAATTCATTCTTAATATCATGAATACCTAAACGATTGGCAATCGGTGCATAAATCTCTAACGTTTCACGTGCAATGCGACGACGTTTATCAGGACGAAGTGCCCCTAAAGTTCGCATATTATGAGTACGATCTGCAAGTTTGATTAAAATAACCCGAATATCTTGGGTCATGGCCATAATCATCTTTCGATAGTTTTCAGCTTGAAATTCTTTTTTATCTTTAAAGCTTAGTTTATCAAGCTTGCTGACGCCCTCCACCAATTCAGCAACTGTTTCGCCAAATATTTCGGCTAAATCTTGTTGGCTAAAGTCGGTATCTTCAATCACGTCATGCATCAATGCTGCCATTAATGTTTCGTGATCTAAGTGCATGCCAGCCAAAATCTGGGTTACTTCAACAGGGTGGGTTATGTAAGGTTCGCCGCTTGAGCGAGTTTGACCCTCATGGGCCTCTCGGGCTACCACGTAGGCTTTTTGTACCAGCTCTACATCAGCAGCAGGTAAGTATTCTGATATTTTCTTTTTTAGACCTTCAAAAAGATACATTCACACTCCAATGTTCGAGTGAAGCAAATAGGTAACGGTAAGTTAAGAATATACGATGAAAAGGAGGGATTGCCAACGACTAGAGTAGAAATACTACGTCGTTGGCTAAATCGGACCGGGAAGTCAGATTATTGGTTGCCACCTACAATAGCAGCAACGGCAGCCATTTCAGCTGCTTCTTGGTGTTGTTGCTCTTCACGATCAATAAGATCCATCGATGAGCTATCAACTAAACCAAGTTCAATTTCACGTAAAGCAACAACTGTTGGCTTATCGTTTTCAGGGTCAACTAGTGGGTTTTTTCCACCAACTGCAATTTGGCGGGCACGACGAGCCGCAACTAAAATTAAGTCAAAACGATTACCAATTGCATCTACTGCATCTTCAACAGTTACGCGAGCCATCTTCAGCACTCCAAATAAATTTTTAAGCAAAGACGTAGTTTACTGCACCGAGCCAGATTCGCCAATAGCTTGTGGTTAATTTAAACAAATAAAATACTTACCGAGCTTAAATTAAGATTTAACTCAGTAGGTCAGCGAGTAAATCTTGATGACGAATAGCTTGGCTTTGTAGTGATAGGCGTTTTGCTAGCACAATTGTTTCAATTTCATTCAATGCACTGGCAAAGTCATCGTTAACGACGACATAATCATATTCATCGTAGTGAGAGGTTTCTGATTGTGCTTTAGCCATTCTACTTGCAATCACTTCTTGTGAATCTTGTCCGCGGTTATTTAAGCGAGATTCAAGCTCTGCTTTTGATGGCGGTAGGATAAAAATGGTCTCTATATCATCAACAAGTTTGCGTAATTGTTGCGCGCCTTGCCAGTCAATATCTAAAAACACATCAATACCGGCAGCGAGTTGCTCCTCAATTGCTTGCTTTGATGTGCCGTAGTAATTATCAAAGACTTGGGCCCATTCAAAAAAATCATTTTTTTCGATCAATGATTTGAATTCATCAACATTCACAAAATGGTAATGTGCGCCGTTTTCTTCACCAGGGCGAGGTGAGCGGGTAGTGTGTGATACAGACACTTTCATATCACTATACTTAGCTAACAATGCATTGATTAAGCTTGATTTACCTGCGCCAGATGGGGCTGATAAAATAAACAGGTTACCACGAGTTTGCGCCATTATTTAATTCTCTACATAAAGTAAACAGGCCTGGGTTAACTATTACCCAAGCCTTTGATAGGAGCATTGTACTGTAAATGACTAAACTAGCTCAACTACACATTACCTTAGTTTAAATTTAGCAACTAATTGCGCAAGTTGCTCTGCTTGGCTATTTAATGAGTTTGCGGAGTGCGCAGCAACTTGAGTGTCACGGAGTGAGCTTTGGCTTGATTGCTCAATGAGTGACACATCTTTAGCCATTTCACTTGCAACAACAGACTGCTCTTCTGTGGCTGTTGCGATAGATTGGATCATTGCTGCGATTTCAGTTGCGCCAATCACAATGTTCTCTAGCTGATTACCAGCCTCTTCAGCTAAAGTTACGCTCATATTTACTTGTTCAACACTACTTTGCATTGAGTTCACTGCAACTTGCGTTTGATTTTGAATGGATTGCACAGTATTAACTACTTCTTCAGTTGCTTTAGTTGTTCGCTCAGCTAAAGTACGAACTTCATCGGCTACAACGGCAAATCCACGACCTTGTTCACCGGCTCGAGCAGCTTCAATTGCAGCGTTTAATGCTAGCAGATTAGTTTGCTCTGCGATGCTGCCTATAACCCCTATCACATTGCCTATTTGCGCACTTAAATCACCAAGTTCAGTCACCGTATCTGCAGTAGTTTGTACGCGCGCTGAGGCACTTTTGATTTCATCAACCGTACTTTTTACTGATATACCCCCATTGCTTGCGAGATCTTTTGCATTTTCAGCCTGGCTGGAGGCTTGCTGACTCTGACGCGCAACTTCGGAGACCGTTGAACTCATTTCTTCAATAGCTGTCGCGACCTGTGTTGATTGATCGGCAGACTCTTGGCTGCGGGTTGCTATTTGGGTGTTTGTATTTGCAATATCACCACTTGAAAGCTTCACATCAGAAACAACTCCACTGATGGCTTCAAGTAAGTTATTTAATGATAACGACATTTTGTTGGTTGCATCAGCAAGTGCGTCAATTTCATCTTCATTACGATGTTCGATTGCTGGTTTTGATATATCTCCATTACCAATGCTATGAGCGGTATCTAGTACCAAAGAGAGTCTTGATAAAATAGATTTACTAATTAGGTAAGCTACACTAAATCCAATGATGGTTGCTATTAAGGTTATTATAATAATAATAGTTAAAGTAAAATTTAATCCGGTATCTAAGTGATCTAGAGCAGAAGTAGCATCATCTCTTTCTTCATCAGCGGATGATTGTAAAATTGCAACTAATTCATTAATAATACTTTCTTCTAGAGTATTAATTGCGATTTTTGCAGCTGTATGGTTTTGTGGATTATAAGCATTAAAAACAACAGCAGCTTCACGTTTTATCGTTTCAAAGTAACTTTCAATTTGTTTGATATTTTGAATTTCATTGGGCTTTTGTTCTAGCGGTTTTATTAATGTTAGGTATTCAGCAAAGCTTGCTGCATCCTTTTTAAAATCATTTTGCGCAGACAAATCACCTGCTAGATGTGAATTAATCGACGACAGCATATCACCGGCTTCATCAACCATTTCTAAATAATAACGCACCCCGGGTAAATCATCGTTTAGGGCTTCGTTTATTTCAGTTGTGTTAAAGGCGTCGGCAAACTCTTCGTCTTTTAATTTATCTAAAAGAGTCTCTAACTGCTTACCAGATGTATTTTTCAGGCTTTTTGCTTGAGCAATAGCTTGTTGGTGCGTTGCAGGATTGTATTTTTCAAAAATATTATTATTAACGCTTTGATGATACTGTTCCATTAGACTTGAGATTTTATCCATCTTTATACGATCAGAAGCTTTTGCTGATTCGTATTTCCTTAACTCTGAATTAGTTTTCTTGAATTGAGTAAATAGCTCATTAAAATCTTTAACTTTATTCACATCACCAGATAAGTACTCTAAAGCTTCATTTTGCATACGATACATTTCATCAAGCTGCGCCATGTATAAAATAAGCCCAGGTAAGTCATCGCCTTTAATTTCTAAAGCTCGTTGAGTTTCAGTAGATACTTTAAACCAAACAATAGTACTCGAGACTAACATCAAAATGATGATGCTCGAAAATGCAGAGTATAATTTAACATTTAACTTCATAGGTATAACCTTATCTAAATTCAACACTGTTGCTTATTTAGACGTAAGTATAGCCCATTATATTCTATTGGCAGTGAATTATTTATGATAAATAATGTGAATTTWTAAAATAAAAAAGTGGAGGGAGGGGAGGGAGCTAAATACTTTTCTTGCAAAACCAGAGTCTATTTAAAGGCACTTAAATGCTAGTTTAAGTACCTATAGATAGACGGAAAGAGCAAAATATTTATTTGGGTCTTCTTATTGCATTACTCTATGTTCTGGATCTGCTCGCGCATTTGTTCAATCAATACTTTAAGTTCAACAGCTGCGCTAGTGATATCACTATTAATAGATTTAGACGCTAGAGTATTTGCTTCGCGGTTAAACTCTTGCATCATAAAATCTAAACGACGACCACACGCTCCGCCTTTTTTAAGAATCTTTTTTGTTTCTTTTACGTGAGATTTTAAACGGTCAAGCTCTTCAGCTACATCTTGTTTTTGTGCTAGGTAAATAAGTTCTTGCTCAAGGCGTGATTCGTCAATATTAGCGGTTAAATCCTCTAGTTTTTGAGCGAGTTTTTCACGTTGCCATTTTGCTATTTCCGGCATGTGAGTTTCTACTATATTCACTTGTTCTAAAATAGCATCAAGACGGGTCGCTATCATTTCTTCGAGATTAGCACCTTCATCACCACGGGCAGATTTAAAGTCTTCGATCACTTGATCAAAACCCGATATAAGTGCTGTGTTAACGCTGTCCATATCAAGTTCTTCTGCTTCCATAACACCAGGCCAGCGTAAGATATCAACAGGATTAATGTCACCATTACTTTGTTGTTGCACCCATTTAGCACTATTAATAAGCTGCGCTGCCAATGCTTCATTGATCGACAGCTCACCAACATGAGCTGGGTTTGCTACAAACTTTAAGAACACTTCAACTTTACCGCGTTGCAAATGTTTACGTAAGCGCTCACGAATAACCGGCTCCATTCCACGAAATTGCTCAGGTGCGCGGATAAAGGTTTCAAGGTAACGTTGGTTTACTGAACGAACTTCCCAGGTGCCAGTGCCCCAATCGCCTTTAATTTCGCGACGCGCGTAAGCAGTCATACTGTGGATCATGGATGGTTTCCTAGTTTTATTTAGACAATATTAAAGTGATTATACCGTAACACTGTATAAGCTCTAGCGGAAATTTTTGTTGATGAGAATTTTACAGTTGGTTTTTGTTTAAATCAGCATGGCATCTAAGCACACATCGACTTATAATACGTAAAATTCTGAATTAAGGGGATCGTGAATGCGTCCAAGCGAAAGAACACCTAACCAAATTAGACCGGTTACATTTACACGTAATTACACCTTGCATGCTGAAGGCTCTGTGTTGGTTGAATTTGGTAACACTAAAGTACTTTGTACAGCAACTGTTGAATCAGGTGTACCACGCTTTATGAAAGGCCAAGGCAAAGGATGGGTCACAGCTGAGTACGGTATGTTACCGCGCTCTACCCATACTCGAAATGGTCGTGAAGCGGCGCGCGGCAAACAGAGCGGTCGAACTATGGAAATTCAACGCCTAATCGCACGAGCACTTCGTGCTGCTGTAGATTTAAAAGCGTTAGGTGAAAATACTATTACTATTGATTGTGATGTTATTCAAGCTGATGGCGGAACACGTACCGCATCTATCAGCGGCGCATGTGTTGCGTTAGTCGATGCACTTACACATATGCGTAGTAAAGGTATGATCAATTCGAATCCTCTTAAATATATGATCGCTGCTATATCTGTTGGCATCTATAAAGGCCAGGCTATTAGTGATTTAGAGTATCTAGAAGATTCAGCCGCTGAAACAGATATGAATGTAATTCTTACTGAAACAGGCAAAGTGATCGAAATTCAAGGTACTGCGGAAGGCGAACCATTTTCGTTTGACGAGCTTGATGAGCTGCTAACACTTGCAAAACATTCAATTCGCGAAATTATCGATATTCAAAAACAAGCATTAGCTTAATAAATGATAGGTTTATAGCAATGAAAGATTATCAAATAGAGTTTATTGAATTTGCCCTTGAAAAGCAGGTACTAAAGTTTGGTGAGTTTACTTTAAAGTCTGGCCGTACTAGTCCTTACTTCTTTAATGCGGGCTTATTTAATACTGGTCGTGACCTTGCACGCCTTGGTCGTTTTTATGCCGCAGCATTAGAAGATGCTGCAATTGAATATGATGTATTATTTGGCCCTGCTTATAAAGGTATTCCAATTGCAACGACTACCGCAGTCGCACTTGCTGATCATCATGATAAAGATGTGCCTTATTGTTTTAACCGTAAAGAGAAAAAAGCACACGGCGAAGGTGGCACATTAGTCGGCTCTGAGCTTAAAGGTAAAATCATGTTAGTTGATGACGTGATCACTGCTGGAACAGCAATTCGTGAGTCTATGGAGATCATCGCGCAAAACGGTGCAGACCTAAGCGGTGTGTTAATAGCACTAGACCGCCAAGAAAAAGGAAAAGCAGAGCTTTCTGCAATTCAAGAAGTAGAGCGTGACTTTGGAACTAAAGTAGTTTCAATCGTTAAGCTTGCTGATTTAATCAGTTACCTTGAGAGTAAAGGTACTATGGATGAGCATCTAGAATCAGTAAAAGCATACCGTGAACAATATGGTATTGCTTAACTAGAGTTATTTAAATAAAGCCCAGTGATATATCACTGGGCTTTTTACATTTAAAACCCGTTATTAGGGTTATTTAAACGTTAAAAGCTTTGGTTTTGCAGTGTTTGGTTTAAATAATGAACGAACAGTACTTTATTTCAAGTTTTCTTCAAATAACGCTTGCGTAAAATCAGCCGCGCCCTATAATGCGACCCCACTGAGACGGCAGAGCAGGCAACGCTTAGCGAGGCAAGCAAGTCACTTAGTAAGTCGAGTAAAACTTGAGTTTAAATTTTTTAAAAGTTTAAAATTAAGTGTTGACAAAAAAATAGGAAAGCGTAACATCCGCAGCCCTAGCGAGATAAAGTAAAACACTTTAATCGCAACGTTCTTTAACAATATAAAGCAATCATCTGTGTGGGCACTCGTACAGATTGAGTTCTAACAGCCAAGCTACTTCGGTAGTGAGGCAAAAAATTTAGAGTCTCAATTGAAACTGAGTGACCAACAGCAATAAATTTATTTATTGCAGCACAGTCAATTCAATATCGAAAGATATTAAATAAATTCAGAATTCATTGAGCAGGTTCTTCATTCTTTATTGGATGAGAACAGAAAAAA